>JAUIHU010000156.1 GCA_030432175.1 Verrucomicrobiia bacterium
CTCGCATTTCTTCAACAATTCCTTGAACTACGCCTGTCTTGTCTCCGATTATATTGTATTCATTCCCCTTTTTTAGAGCGCCTGCTGTTGCGGTGATTTCTGCCACCTTGATTTTGGAAAAATAATTGGTCACTGTTCCGATAGTGACTTTCTTTCTCGAAGCTTTGCTGCCATGAGCGGCGCTCCAGCCTTGTTGTCTTCCCAGGTAATAACCATCCGAATGTCCACGGTGATAAACTTTTTCCAACTGACTTTGAAGCTCTTCTACCAACTCTTGAGTGTAACGTCCTTCATTCAATGCGTCGATGGCTTCCCGGTAACTGCGGATAACGGAGTCCACGTATTCCGGCGCTCGGCCCCGTCCTTCTATCTTCAGGGTATGAATGCCTGCATCCAGAACCTGATCCAGAAAATCGATAGTGGAAATGTCATTCGGGGACATCACGAAATTGTTATCGATCTCCAGTTGTTTCCCCGTTTCCTTATCGGTCACGATGTATTCTTTTCGGCAATTCTGTTCACAGGCTCCCCGGTTGGCAGAAGCATTGCTGGTATAGAGAGACATCCCACAACGACCTGAAACAGCGATGCACAACGCCCCGTGAGCAAAAGCCTCCAACTCCATGGGACGTCCACTTTTTCCACGCAAATCAGCTTCAAGCATCTGTTCATGAATCTTTTTGATCATTTGCAGATTCAATTCGCGAGCCAGCACAATGCGATCACAGAAGGGAGCGTAAAACTTGACCGCTTCAAAATTGGAAATCGACAACTGTGTGGAAAGGTGAACCTCCAATCCCAGTTCATTTGCCATCTGGACTGCGGCCATATCTGCCAGAATGACTGCATCAACCTGATGTTCTTTACCGGCTTCCAAAATTTTTCGCGCTGCTTGCGCGTCGTGATCATAGAGCAATGTGTTCAGCGTAAGGTAACCCTTCACCTGGTTCTGGTGGCAAATCTCCAGAATTTCCGGGATGTCGGACAACACAAAACTCCGGCGGGCACGCGCGCGCATGTTGAGTTGCGCCACACCAAAATACACCGAGTCAGCGCCAGCTTTGATGCCGGCCTGAAGCGATGGGAAACAGCCTGCAGGGGCAAGTAGTTCAGCTTCGTATTTCATTGGGAGGCAGATTTTGAGTCGATGGTGATTTCAAATAATTTCAAATAACCAGATTAGTTCACTCAGGGAGGGTCAGTCAAAGAATTTTGACTAAAGTTAGCCTTGCCTAAAATAATGTCAAAATTCTTTGACTGACCCCCCCTGACTGTCACATTTTTGGGTGACTTGTTTTTTGGAGGGAAAACAATCTAAAAATTCTTGAATGAGACACTTGCCAATGGAATGCGACAACTGTGTTGGCGCTTGGTCTCGTGTGATAATAAAAACATTATGAAACACAAATATCTCGCCGCTTTGTTACTCGGTTCGTTCGTTTTCAATAATATCCAGGCGCAAATATTCAATTTTGATGATAACAGCCTTTCTGATACAACCGGACAGGTTTCTCTGGTTCCGTTTAACATCTTCGGATCAGGTCAGGTGCCACCACCAGCTGCAGGTTCTATTGAGGCATCGGAAGGTGTTTTGAGGATGAGCGCGACTCACTTTGGTATGGGCACATCCTTTGATCCGTCCATTCTGGGGACGATTCTGGGACCGACTAGAATTGGGGTGATTAATCCGACTCCATATCAGGATTTTAAGGTATCAGTTCTTGTTACAGACGCTGGAACACTCGGGGACACTGGATTTAATCCATTCATTCTTTTAGGAGCGCGACTGAGCAATGTTGGACCGGGTACGACCGCCGGATATGCTGTCCAACTGGGTTTTGCATCTGATGGTAAAAGATCAATTGGATTAGTGAAAATTGTTAACGAGCAACCTGCCACGATTAAGATCAATGGGGGTAAAATCGATGGTTTTAGTTTTCCTCACACGGAACAAAGTCAGTATTTGATAACTTTTACTGGTATGGGGCCCGTTTTAACTGTTGAGTTTGACGACCTGAGCACTGATGCTCCTGCACTCGTCTTCTCGGTTGTTGACGCAGACTTCAGCGCTGGAGCAACAGGGATCCTCTTAGCAGCGCCAGTACAGATACCAGAACAATCCGTTACTGCAATGGTTGACAACTTCACAGCTGGTCCAGCTCCTGTCCTTCCTGAAGCGCCGGCATTGACTATTGCGCAAGCAGTAAAACTTACCTGGCCAATAATCGAAGGTAATTTTCAACTGGAGTCCGCTACTGAGCTGTTGGGAGCCTGGCGAAAAGTTGATGCGCCTGTCTTCGAGATGGATGGCACACTGCAAGCCACAGTGGTGGTAGACGAAGTAAATCGTTACTTCCGTCTCCGACCTATTGAGTAGAGAGTGGTATCGGATTAAGATTGTATAATTTGGCTACCGTTGAACGATTGGTCAGCGGAGCCAAAGTTATGAAGTCTAAGGAGATGGTAACTATAGCGGTGATTTGGATCGCATCTCAGGGGTGATGATTTTGCTTTATAAAACAGAAGAGATGTAGTGTCATGATTGCATGACATTCCTTGGTAAGTTATTCGTGAAGACAGCGGTCATATCGATGATAGCGCTGACTTTGCCATTTAAAGCAAATGCCGATTCTGAAACGGCAGAAAAAGTTGTTCTTCAGATAGTTCAGTCCGCCGAACGCGCTTTGGAGTCATTATCTGAATCGCAGCGAGAGTCTGCATTGTTTGATTTTACGGACGAAGCCCAGCGTCGGAACTGGTCCAACCTGCCAACCGGGATATACGAGCGCAAGGGTGTGCGCATGGGAGATCTGAGTGAAAGTCAGCAAATGGCGATTCTTCGAGTGTTGGAGGCCACTTTAAGCGACTATGGCTACCAGCAGGTGATTGATAATTTGCATGCTGAAGAAACTCTGGCTAATCCAGATGCATCAGGGCGGTTGAAGTTTGGGAAGGACGAAATGTATTTTTCAATCCTTGGCAAGCCTTCCACTGAAGAACCATGGATGTGGCAGTTCGGTGGACACCATCTGGCGCTGAATGCAACGGTTGCGGGGAATCGGGTCACGTTATCTCCCAGTTTAACAGGCGGCCAGCCGATGCGTTATGAATTCAAAGGCAAAGAGGTTTGGTTATTGCAAAATGAGAACCAGTTGGCGTTTCAGTTTTTGAGCACACTCCAGGAAGATCAGAAGAAATTAGCAGTTGTTGGAAGCCGTTTTGCCGGTATGAATTTCGGTCCAACAGCACGTGATATCGAACCCAAACCTGAGGGAATTCCTGGGTCTGATTTGAATCATAAACAACAGGAAATTTTGCTGGATCTTATTCAGGAACGACTTGGTATCCTGCACCCTGTTCTTGCAGAACCTGAGATTCGACAAGCTAAGCAAAATATTGAGCGGACTTATTTTTCCTGGCTTGGGCCTGAAGATAAGGGCTCAGCGGCTACATTCCGAATCCAGGGGCCAACAGTGTTAATAGAATATTGCCCTCAAAATCTGGGTGGCGATCCCAACAATCACAATCACGCCATGTTCAGAAATCCTGAGAATGATTATGGCGCAGAGATTATTGATGCTTTGGATTGAAAGGTGTACTCAATTTGTGAGGGCGTGACGATTTATTTCTTGTTGGGGACGGGATTGACTTTATGAGATTAACAGGTTGGTTGGGTGTAAATGTGATACTCCTGAGTATTGCTTCAGCCTCGTGGGGGCAGAATCTTTTACTTGAGAGCGGGGTACATTTATTTTCAGATTTAAAAAATACAAACGTCGTTCTTGGTGGCAAGGTTGAAGTTTGGGTTGCTGATTCTGATTCGCCTTTATTCGGGAGTGTGATTGATTTTCAGTCTGAGGATGCCTGGTTAATCCTGCCGGCATTGCGTCCGTCCGAGGTGATCTCCCAATCGCTGCGGCAGTTCAGGGTCCAGGGCGATCGGGCTGTGGTGGGATCCAACATCAGGATCACAGCTTACCAAGACGGATGTATTGTGATTCCGCATGGGCCAGGTTATTTACCGCTGGAAGTATTTAACTCAACTCATGGACAGGGAGTGTCCAGACAGTTTGGCTTATACACTTACTACAGGGAATCAGCGCTCCGAGGTTTGAATGATTCAATTCGCTCATTTTATCTGAAGCGGGGTTACATGGTCACCTTGGCGGCAAATGGAGATGGGACTGGGGCCAGCCGTGTATATATAGCTCAGGATGGGGATCTGAAAGTGGATTTTCTTCCAGAAGAACTGGATGTGTCCATTTCGTTTATTCGAGTCATGCCTTGGCGATGGACAGGCAAGAAAGGGTGGGCAGGTGAGAAAGAGCCTTTGATGAAACCTCTCTGGCATTACGATTGGAACAACGCAACAACGTCATCGGCTGATATGGAGTACGTTCCAATGCGGCATAATCTTTTCTGGAACAGTTACGGAAATATTAATGAAAAGCAGGATTCGACGCATGTCCTTGGATTTAATGAACCCGATCGACCGGATCAGGCCAACATGACCGTTGAGGAGGCGATTTTACAGTGGCCTCATCTGCTCGCTTCCGGACTTCGGCTCGGAGCGCCGGCTCCATCGGATGCGTCCGCCGGACTGGACTGGCTGTATGAATTTATTGATCAGGCAGATGCATTGGGTTATCGCGTCGACTTTGTACCGGTTCACTTCTACAAAGGCGGTTGGTCTGCTGGTCAGTATTACAATTGGTTGGAAGACATTTATCACCGCACCGGACGGCCTATCTGGATTACAGAGTTTAACAACGGAGCCAACTGGACCTGTTGTGAACCCACCTTTGAATCACAATCGCAAGTCATTGGAGAATTCATTGCCATGCTCGACAATGCTCCCTTTGTGGAACGATATGCGATTTACAATTGGGTGGGGCCAACTCGCGAAATGGTCGCGGACGGAAATCTAACGCCGGCTGGAAGGCTGTATCGGGAGCAAAAATCTTCACTGGCCTATCCGCAGGAAGTTCCCGGAGGGAAGAAGGTGTCCGTGGCGCAGTACAAGTTCGATGGCGACACATTGGACAATTCCGGGTACGGGAATCACGCTATATCAAATGGCGCCCCCAGGTTTGTCAACGGCAGGAGCGGGCTCGCTCTGGCGTTCGATGGAGAAAGGGAATTTGTTCGATTGCCGGAACAGGTGGCGCACGGCAGGAATTTTACTTTTGCAGCCTGGGTGAAATGGAACGGGGGCGCGTCATGGCAGCGGATCTTTGATTTTGGAAACAATACATCAGAGTATTTGTTTTTAACCCCCAACGCTGCTGGCGCTGGTCTTCGCTTTGCGATTAAAAACGGAGGGTCTGAGCAGCGACTCGAAACTTCTCCATTGATCCCGGGAAGGTGGACCCACGTGGCGGTCACATTGAGCAGAAATTCAGGAACGCTTTATGTAAACGGAAACATTGTGGATCGGTCGGATTTAATCACGCTGGATCCCAATGATTTTAATGCGAGCAGGAACTACCTGGGAAGAAGCCAATTTGCGGCGGATCCTCTTTTTAATGGACTCATAGAAGATGTCGTTATTTCAAACGAAGCCTTCAGTTCGGCTCGGATTGAGAGAATGATTTTGAATCGTCCGCCGACATTTGACTCCAGATTAATCCAGAAAACAGCCTATTTGAATCAAGAGATTTTGAATGCCTCTCTCCTGGAAGATGTGAGTGATCCAGATGATTTTAAAGCATTGTCCTTTCGGAAAATAGATGGCCCGAACTGGGTCAATCTCAGCGCTAATGGAACATTAACAGGAATTCCGACAGAGAATGCAGGAGGGACGAATACGATTGTCGTGCAAGTCAGCGACAGCGCCGGGATGTCTGATTATGCTGTCATTGATTTGAATGTGCAGGAATTCCCTGAGCCGCCAGCATTGAGTTGGAGTATAGAGGAAGGGAATGTGCGGATTCAATGGCCGGAAGAGTATCTGGGATGGCAATTGCAGGTGAGGAGAGAGTGGGGAGAAGGGTTTGGATGGGTGGATATTTCCGGATCCAATGCCGTGACTGAATGGACGGTGGAAGGAGTTGGACAGACAATATATTTTCGACTGGCTTTTGAATGATGAATGCTGGTCATCTACTTTCATCATAATAAAAGACTCTCAGATTTGCAGTGTCGCGCACCAGATCAATACTTTTCACAACTACGAAATGAGTTTTCAGTCCGGTGCGAAGTTCAATGTCGTGAATCAAAGCTGCTCGCTGGTCTGGTTTAATGAGTTCAATTTTTTCATAATGGATATCTTTATGGAGTTCTCTACGTGCTGATAAGCCTCCGTCCAGGAGATAAGCTCCTCCCAGGAGAACGGCGTTGATGACGATAGAATCCATCACCCGGGTTGAAATGGCTCCAATCAGAGCCAGAGCGATTGCCAGGAAGAGGTAGGTCATTTCCTTCATGGGAATGTCTTCGGTCCTGTATCGCATCAAGCCGAAGACCGCAAAAAGTCCGAAAGCGGCCCCCAGGGAGATTTCCACCTGATTCAACGTCAACGCTATGTGGAAGATCACGATGTTGAACATGATGAAGGTGAACAAATGCTCCCGATTTCGGTGGTTGTTAGGGAGGTAAATCCCGTACATTAGCAGGCAGGTTGCCAGAATATCGAGAAACAGTTTTTGAATATAACCTTCTCCTAAAAAGTGGAACATATTTTCAGAATGATATTAATTAAAAGGAAACGATTGAGGGAGGTTCATCGATGTGATTCCGTCAGGCGGTCAGGAAGTGTTCGTTCTTCAATAAATGATTGAACCGCTCCTTGAACAGGTTGTGTTTAACATCGGGAACCAGATTCATGACTCCGAAACAATACTTGCTCATGCGCTTTGATGGTACCCTGAGCTGTTGAATTGCTTTTGTCAGAGGAGAAGTATGGTTCTTCCCGTCGCGCTTTACTTCAATGACAGCAAATTCAGGCAACTGAAAAGTGTCTTCTCCTCTTTTAAAGCGTAAATCCAGATCAATGGTGATACGCTCTGAAGCTTCTTTGTTGATCAGAGTCAATCTGGAAAAGGAAACCCATAGAGCAGGAGACAAACCCGAATTCAGGTCAGGAATCTGTAATTTCAGAAAATCCCGGGAATCTGGTGTAAGAGCTGTATGGATGTCACTAATCGGGAGTCTTCGCTTCTCAGTCCGTCCTTTATTGCTTTTGCGTTTGATTTCAAGAAAGCAACTGTTCGAATCTACATATTGACGCAGACGCACCTTATAGCGAGGGAAGACGCCGTTGTGATGCTGATGGTAAAATCTGAACTCCGGAGTGTCGAAATACAAGGTCTGATATCGCTGCCAGATCACACCGCCAATTTCCAGAGATTGGTACTCATCCTGGACTTGCGACAGTAAGTGCTGCAGCTGATTGGAAGGGATCGTGTACTTGGTGTCCACTCGGTTCATCAGAGCCACCTGCTGAATGTCATCCAGATTGATGCATTGAAAGCGCACAGGCACAGATTGGAAATGTTCGTTGATTCTGCTCATCAATTGAGTCTGGTTGGCAATCGCCCGGTTTGATAAGACATGCGCAAACGATCGGAATGCTCCGCAGAAGTTTTACGAAAAAGTCACTTTCCCTTGGAATTGAATTCAAATCAACCCGGAAGCAGGGAGAGCTAACCGCCTTGAGCCGCTTTGGGTGTTCGATTTTCCACGCGCAGATCAATGGTTTGAACGAGAGTAGGTGATCGGGTTACCTGTTCTCGTGGATATAACGCGCCAACCAGGCTTTCGCATACGTCCAGATCCCTTCAGCAGTGCGTTTGGAAAGAGCCATCGCATCGGCGGTTTCCTGCATCGTCATCCCTATAAAATATCGAAGTTTGACCAGATCAGCAGCCTGCGAGTCTTCCAGTGCGAGATGGTCTAGCGCTTGATGAACGGCCAGGAGTTCGTCTGGTGTGGCAGTCAGAACAATAGACGATTCATCCAGTTCAACCGCTTCAGATCCGGACCCTCTTTTCTGGCTGAGTTTCTTTCTCGCTGAATCCACCAGAATACGCCTCATGGCTTCAGCTGCCGCCCCAAAAAAATGGGCGCGGTTTTTCCATTCTGAAGTATCATTTCCCACCAGCCGGATCCATGCTTCATGAACCAAAGCCGTGGGTTGCAAAGTATGTCCGGCGGATTCCATGGACATTTTCCCTGCTGCCATACGGCGTAATTCTTCATAGACAACTGGCAGCAGTTCTTCGGCGGCAAATGAGTCTCCTTGCTGGGCCTGATTCAGAAGTTGGGTGAAATCATTCATCGGTAACATCTTGAAATGGGAAAGTATTGGAACTCGAATCAAAGGTCGGTGACCTGGGGGCGTTCAGGAAACGTAAACCGCTGCGGCTGTTGTTTCTTCCACCACCAACCAGCGCTTGTCCGTCAGGAGAGAATGCCAAGCCTTCAATAGCGTCGCCAATCCGGCGGTCCATCAACAATTCAGACCGCGTTTCCACATTCCAAAGCCGGATTGTTGAGTCCGGGCTGCCACTGGCGAGAGTGCGGCCGTCAGGGGAGAATGCCAGGCCCATGACCGGCTGTTTGTGGCCCTGAAACTTGCCCTGGAAAACTCCAGATTCAATAGACCACAGCCCAATGGTGTGGTCATCCAGAGAAATGGCAATCTGGCTCCCGTCCGAGGAGATGGCATTGGCAAAAGACATGGGACGCGCTCCAGCGCTTTCTGTGTCCAAACGTTGCCTGTAGTTGTGAGAGCCGACATCCCGGATATG
>JAUIHU010000157.1 GCA_030432175.1 Verrucomicrobiia bacterium
TGCTCAGCGCGTCGTCCGAATTCATCGGTGGATCCATAGCTCACCCCGCCACGCACTCCGGCGCCCATCATCCACAGAGTGAACGCGTCCGGGTTGTGATCGCGCCCCGCCGTGCCTTCCTGACGGGTCGGCATGCGACCGAACTCGGTGGTCCAGAGCACCAGGGTATCCTCCAGAAGTCCGCGCTGTTTGAGATCGTCCAGTAACGCTGCAGTCGGTTGGTCAAAGATCGGGCAATGTCGTTCGTAATCCTGTTTCAATGTTTTGTGGGCGTCCCAGTTCAACAAACCGTCCACGCCACTCGCCCTTGAGGCGCAGTATAGGCTGACATAGCGGACATCCCGTTCCAGCAATCGACGGGCGAGCAGGCAGTTGCGGGCGTAGGCGGCTTTGAGATTGTTGCTGGAATCAGAACCGTACATCGACTGAATGTACTCCGGTTCACTGTCCAGATCGCTCACCTCCGGGGCTGACATTTGCATGCGCCCTGCCAGTTCATAAGCCTGAATGCGGGCCTGGAGTTCTGTTTCTTCCGGACGTTGATTGGCGTGTTGTTGATTGAGAAATCCGAGCAATTGTTTCGCGCTGTCTTCTTCTGCATCGGAGATAGGTTCTGCCGGATCAATATTCCGGATCGGACGATGTGCAGCCATGACCACTGCCTGATGCCGAGCTGGCAAAAATCCCGCGCTCCAGTTGGCTTTGCCGTTCGGTGGCTCGCCTCGCACATCCGGAATAGCAACGTAGGTGGGCAGGTTTTCATTCGCTGATCCCAACGCATAACTCAACCAAGCGCCAGCCGCAGGAAAACCTTCTGTTGGAGCGCCAGTATTGACAAAGACACAGCCCGGACCATGCGTGTTGGTCTTGGAATGCATCCCATGAAAGAAGGCGATGTCGTCCACGTGCCGTACAAAGTGTGGGAGCATGGAAGTGATCTTTTTACCGGATTGACCTGCTGAAACAAATGGCCAGGGTGAGCGCATGAGGGTTCCGTTTTTACCCTGAAACGACATCATGTTTTCTTCACCGGGCAAGGGTTGCCCATCCATTTTTTCCAGAGTCGGTTTGTGGTCCCACAAATCCATGTGAGAAGCGGCGCCCGGGCAGAAAATCTGCAACACCCGTTTGGCTTTGGGAGTGAAATGGGATTGCCCAACTCCTGGCTGCCATCCGGCGATGGGTAAGTCGGATCCGAATGTGTCGCGATTGATCAGCCGCTGCAGAGCGATCCCGAACAAACCGGTTCCAACCGAACCCATGAAGCGGCGGCGGCTGATTTGATTCAGTTGTTTGTGGTTGGATTTAAACATGGCTGGAAATGGCTTGGTTTGGATGCTATCAGTCCGACGTTTCAGTCGAGGTATATCAGTTCGTTGGAATTCAACAGCGCTCGGCAGAAAGCATTCCAGTCTCCCGCTTTCACTGCGATCAGGCACGCTTCCATTTCATCTGGAGAAGGATCGCGTTGGTAGGCAATCCGGAAAGCCTGTTCGATCCCACACCGCATCCCTGGTGGTTGGTTATCCACTGAAACTTCCCGCTGGATTCGATCAGCCAATGCGTGAGCCATGTCGAAAGTGAATGAATGATTCAACGTTGTCAGCGCTTGTAACGGTGTTGTGGTTGTTAATCTCCGTGGGGCCGAAAATGCACAGTCCGGCTGGTCGAAATCCGTGAGGAAATCAATTCGCGCGGCGCGGGCGTTCTGGTGGTAAACCGATCGCCGATAGGTCTCAGGTCCAAACTCATCGAGCGGCCAGTAAGTGGCGACGTTATCCTGAAGGTAACGATACAAACGAAATCCTGGACCTCCCTGACGATTGTCCAAAACTCCAGAGACAAACAGGAATGTGTCCCGGATCTCTTCCGCATTGAGTCGCCGTGGAGGAAATCGCCAGAGCAATCGACTTTCCCCGTCGATTTTCGCCGCCACTGAATTCCATTCCGAAGAGCGCTGCCAGGTTTCGGAGTTGAGGATCAGTCGGTGCAGCGCTTTCAAACTCCAGTTGTTTTCCTGCAGGTAACGAGCCAGGAAATCGAGCAGTTCAGGATGAGAAGGCATAGATCCCATCTCACCAAAATCATTGGGAGTGGAAACGATTCCTGTTCCGAAATGGTAATGCCAGACACGATTAGCAAGAACGCGTGGCGTCAGTGGATTGCGAGGGTCGGTGATCCATTCCGCCAACGCCAGACGCCGCTTCCCTTCTTCTTCGCCTGCTGCCAGTTCATAGCCAGCGCCGCAGGATTCCAACGCTGACAGGGAAGACGGTGTCACTGGGTCGCCCGGTCTTTGTGGAGAGCCTCCCACGAAAACATGGAACGGTCCTTTGGCGTCCTTGGCGTTGCGAGATCCCCACCAGACATTGGGGAGATCAGGAACCGCGTTGATCTGATCCTGAACCGCTGCGATGGACCGATTGAACTCACTCAACTTTTCACGATCCTCATCCGACAACTCGGCTTGTTGAATTCGATGATTACGGTGCGCTTCGTTCACCGGTTGGCGGTCGTGACTGTCTGCAACGGTCGTCCAGTTTTTGCCATCCAAAGAAACCTCGATCCGGTACTCACTCAGGAAAGTGAATTTATACAACTGAGTCGCCATCTCACCTCTGGCGCTGGAAAACTGAACCCGGTTGATGCGCGTTACCTCCGGCAGCTCGATTTTCAAATAATCCGAAGCCGAGATAAACTGCGCGCCAATCTCTCCATCAATCGCCAGATCCGCCGAGTAGGCATTTTCAAAATCCTCGATATTCCGGCTCGGCCCATATGCCCGAGAACCATGACTGGACAAGGACACATTCACCGGATCAGGATCCGCAGACCAGATTTCAAACTCATCAATCCGAAAACCGGAACGGGCTTTGGGATTGTCATCACGCCCTTGCGAAACCAGCTTCACCCAACGCGCTTCGACCGTTGGAAAAATCTCCTCGACGCCAGTGCGTTGAACCGGTGGGCGGGACCATTCCTTTTCATAACAACTCAACTTCGCCAAACCGCGATCCAGCGCCGCTTCATTAATAGCATTCCGCGATTTCTCCAGCTCAGACTTTTCGCGAATCAACGGTTGCAGCGTTTGTTCGCGGCGCTCCATTTCCTCTGGAGTCGCCAACACCCGGCTTCCATGGCGCACTCCGGAAAAGGTCGCATACAAGGCGTAGTAATCTTCCGCCGGAATCGGATCGAACTTGTGATCATGGCATCGAGCGCAACCGACGGTCAGTCCCAGAAAAGCCTCAGTTGTTGTGCGGATCATCTCATCCAGTGTATTGGCCCGAATCTGCGCCGCCTGGGCAGGATCCTGATTGCCGACATCGTCATAAGGTCCGGCGACCAGAAACGCTGATCCAATCATCTGGTCCGGATCTCCCGCGCCGATCACATCCCCGGCCAAATGTTCACGAATGAACTGATCAAATGGCTTGTCCTCCTGAATCGACTCGATCACATAATCCCGAAACGGCCAGATATTGTTAATGATTTCATTCCGTTCAAAACCCCGACTCTCCCCGAACCGAATCACATCCAGCCAATGCCTCCCCCACTTTTCCCCGTAATGAGGAGAAGCCAGAAACCGGTCAATCCACTTGGACCACGCGTCCGGATCCGGATCCTCCATAAACGACTTCAACTCCTCAGGTGTCGGTGGCAATCCCAGCAAATCGTATTTTAAACGACGAAACAACGTGCGGCGGTCTGCCTTTTCATTTGCAGGAATCCCCGCTTCATCAAGTCTGGCGTTGATAAAGAAATCCACAGGATTTTGAGAACTCTCCGGAAAATTATACTCACTAAAATCAGCTAAAGGGCGAAAAGCCCACCAGGACGTGGAGACATCTGAATCATCCGAAGCGTAGGCGGGACCGATCCAAACCAGGAATAAACCAGCATAGCTATAGATCAACTGGATCCAGAAAAGGCGTGCATGGGACATGAATTGATTACCGAAGAAACAGTCAAAACTGTCAACACAGGAAATTCTTTTATTTGGGAGTCGGGTGTGATTTGAGTCGGAATGCGCAAAAATAAGAGTTAGTTACTTTTAAAGTCAAATGGCACAATTGTTAGAAAATTTGGATGTAAAAATTCATTAACATGAATGCCCTTAGCGCCAGCGGCGCGACACATACCAGCCTGGGCTGCCAAGCCCAGGACGGAATTCTCCTCTAACAAAAGGGCTGAAGGCCCGACACATGTACAGAACCAATCCTGGGCTTGGCAGCCCAGGCTGGTATGTTTCAGGCCTTCAGCCTTTGAAAATTTTCATGCCACCCTTTTTAATCGCACACTTGAGTGTCAAAAATTTCAGATGGAAAACTTTATTATGAATTTGAATTTATTCATCCATTTGCAGATGGCAATGGACGTCTTGGGAGGCTTTGGCAAAGTCTGATACTGGCTCGGTGGAATCCATTATTTGCAGAGATAGCTGTAGAAAGTCTGATTTATGAACGTCAATCAGACTATTATCGGGCCATCCAGGAAAGTACCCGTCAAAGTGATTCCGAGCCATTTATCGCCTTCATCCTGCAAGCAATATTGGACACGATCAACGATTCCGCCCCTCAAGTCACCCCTCAAGTCATCCCCCAAGTCAGAATTCTGTTGAAGGAGCTAAAAGGAGAGATGGGACGCGAGCAGTTGCAAGACACTCTACACCTGACCGAGGGTGCGATGAAAGGAGGGTGGAGTCCTGGGAACGCTGAGCCCCTGCTCGGCGAGTAGAGCCGGCATAGGAAGTGGGCTGAACCGGCAAACGACCACCCAATTTTAATCATACCCCCTGACCGATCTGAAATCTTTTCGTGAGAGGTACATCAAGCCGGCTCTGGAACAAGGTCTCATTGAAATGACGATTCCAGAAAAACCCAAAAGCAGATTTCAGAAATACCGACTCACCGATCAGGGCCGCTACTGGTTGACCTCTAACTAAATTCGAGGTGACAAAATGAAATGAGAAATCTTATTCACGGCTTCTAAATTATTGGAGCTTGAGATATTATTTTTTAGCTTAGTTTATTAGAAAGGCCATGCAGGTAACACAGATCACACTTAAGAATTTTCGAGCTTTTCAAGATGTGGAAATGCGGGATATACCGCGTTTTGCTGTTTTGGTTGGAGCTAATGGGACCGGCAAATCCACGCTGTTCCAGGTATTTGGATTTCTTCGCGATGCGATGACGACAAACGTGACAACAGCCCTGGCAAAACTTGGCGGTAGTCGTGGCATTAACGAAGTACGCAGTCGAGGAAGCAAAGGGGATATTGAAATTGAGCTCAAGTTTCGACCTGAGCCAACAGGCCGTCTCGTCACTTATAAGCTTTGCATTGGGGAGCAAAACGGACGGCCCATCGTGAGTCGTGAAGTTCTCAAATATAGACGAGGCAACCGTGGGCAGCCCTGGCATTACCTGGATTTTACGAATGGGAGAGGAACCGCCGTTACCAATGAAGTAGAAGAAGTGGATGATGAAAGTCAGTTGGACCGGGAAGAACAAGTATTGAAGTCTCCGGATCTGCTGGCGATCAAGGGGCTCGCTCAGTTCGAACGTTTTCCTGCTGTAGTCGCTTTGGGGGATCTGATTGAGCGATGGCATATTTCGGATTTTCATATCAGTCGAGCGCGTCCTGAGCAGGAAGCTGGGTACGCCGAACATTTATCGAGAGAAGGTGAAAATCTTTCGCTGGTGATTGAATACCTCCACAACCGGCACCAGGCAGTTTTCGATAAGATTTTGGAAAAACTCAAGAGCCGCGTTCCCGGTATTTCCAAGGTAGAATCTAAACAAACAGAGGAAGGTCGAATTCTGTTGAAGTTCCAGGATGGAGCCTTTGAAGATCCTTTTCTAGCTCGGTACGTCTCAGATGGAACCATCAAGATGTTGGCTTATCTGACCCTGCTCTACGATCCTGAACCGCATCCATTGCTATGTGTCGAAGAGCCCGAAAACCAGCTCTACCCTTCATTGTTGTTAGAATTGTCAGAAGAATTTCGCAGCTACTCACAACGCGGTGGCCAGGTCATCGTCTCCTCTCACTCGCCAGACTTCCTGAACGGAGTCGAATTGGACGAAGTCTTCTGGTTACAGAAAGTAGATGGATATACCCGCATCCAACGAGCCCGTGATGATGAGCAGATCGCAGCCTACATGGCCGAAGGAGACAAAATGGGTTATCTCTGGAAACAAGGATTCTTTGAGGGGGCGGATCCGCAATGAAGAAGCTTGTTTTGTTCTTGGAGGAAGCCTCTGCCAAAGCCGCCTTTCAGGGTTTATTGCCTCGAATTTTGCCAGAAGATGTTGTGGTTCACTATATTGTTTTTGAAGGAAAATCTGACCTTGAAAAACAATTAGGCAAACGTTTGCAAGGGTGGATTCAACTCAACACAGCCTTTTTAGTTTTAAGAGATCAAGACGCAGGCGATTGTCGTGAAGTGAAACACAAGCTTGAGAGAATTTGCAACGATGCAGGTAAACCCGGAGTGGTCGTCCGTGTAGCATGTCGTGAATTGGAAAGCTGGTATTTCGGGGAATTGTCAGCAGTGGAGCGAGCCCTGAAGATTCCCAATCTTTCAGCGCAATCACGAAAGGCGAAGTATCGAGTCCCTGACGAAATTCACAACCCATCCGCTGAACTGGTCAAGATAACGAAGCACGCTTACCAGAAAGTATCAGGTTCCCGGGAGATCGGTAAGGTTTTAAGTCACGTTCCATCCCAAAATTCCTCGGTAAGCTTCGGACATTTCATCACTGGAATCTCTAAAGCGCTGAAGCAGTCAGGCAGGTGGGCTGGTAAAGGTTGAAGAATTTTTTTTGGCGTCAACGGCCTCAGCGCTGCGTGGCTCACTCCAAATAAGAAATTTGGGTGTCAAAAAATTGTCCAACACGACACTTACCAGCCAGGGCTGCCAGGCCCAAGGTCACTCTGAATCCCAACGGGATTCCGTAACACAGCCCAGGGTTGCGCGCAGAGCGCTACCCTGGGTAAATGCATCCAATTTTTCACAACTCTGAAGGAGTTGCGCCTTCAGAACCACGACATTGACCCCATCCAATTATTCAATGCAGCGGATGCGTTGAATTGAAATGCAAGAGCCCACAACTCCTTCAGAGTTGATTTCAGTGTGGATCGGTAACCCTGGGTAGCTCGGCTCGTGGCTCGCAAACCTGGTCTGTGCTGCGGAATCCCGTTGGGATTTAAACTATTTCCTGGTTACAATTTTGGGTGTCAAAGAATTGGCTATCTTTCACTTCTTTCGTGCATCGTGGGAATTCGCCTCGCGGTAACCCAGCAGCCGCTGGCGAGCGTTTTGAAGGGATCGCTGAAGGCGTTGTTGTAAATGTTCTCTCGGCGGCAGGACGGTCAGGTATTCCGCAACGTGAATGCCGGACTGGTCGAGTTCCAGGAGTTCGATTTGTTCCTGCTTTTTATCCGCGCAAAGGATGATGCCAAGTGGTGGATTTTCATCAGATTCCTGATCGTGACGGGCCAGCCAACGCAGGTAGAGTTCCATCTGGCCTTTGTATTCGGCTTTGAATGCGCCCAGCTTGAGTTCGATCGCGACCAGGCGTTTGAGTTTGCGGTTGTAAAACAGGAGGTCGATGTAGAAATCTTCATCGTCGATCTGGATCCGTTTTTGCCGGGCGACAAAGGTAAAGCCAGATCCCAATTCTAGGAGGAATTGCTCCATTTCGCGCAGAATTGCATCTTCCAGGTCTTTTTCGTGATAATGATCGTTAAGTCCGAGGAAATCCAGAATATAGGGATCTTTGAAAATCAGGTCGGGTGTTTGGCGACCTTCTTTGCGTAATATTTTCAAGTCATGTTGGATGGTTTCCGCTGGTTTCTTGGAAATCGCGCTGCGTTCATAGAGCATGGATTGAATGCGTTCCTGAAGTTGCCTGACCGACCAGTTTTCCATTCGAGCCAGTTCAATATAAAAATCTCGTTTGAGAGGATCTTCCATTGAGGCCACCAAGCGAAAATGTGACCAACTCAATTCGGAACACAGTGTGTGCACAATCTTTTCATTTGAAAAAACACTGGCAAATCGCACACAATTTCTTAAATGACGCTCCCCCCAACCCCGACCGTATTCCACAGTTAATTGGTTAGCCAGTTTAGGAATCATTCCCTCTCCATACTCCGCTCTTTTTTCCCCCAGGACATCAATACTGATCCTTTGGCCAACTTTCCAGTAAAGCAAAGTCAACTCCGCATTAACTGCAGTGGCTACTCGAGACCGCGTGGATTCGATCAGCGTCCGGATATCGTTGAGGAGGGAGTCGGGAAGTTTCATATCAGCCTGATTTTTCCTGTCAGCAGTTTCTGCATCATGGCTTGCATAATCTGCCGGAATTTAAATTCTCATCACTAATTGATTCTAAATATTCAGCCAAAAAGACTATGGAAATATCATTTTTTTGGCTTTAGTACATGAGCATTATTATTAACCCACGTCTTACTTGATAAACAACATGAACAGCACATAATCCTTGTACTAAATCGCATCCATCCCGCCCCGCAACTCATCGCAAGACTGCCAGAGGGGCGCATTTCAAAAATCTGGTAGAAGAAGAGACTGCCATCAAATTCCGTTTTGTCATTATACCAGAATGTCGCTGACTTAAGATCTAAAACGCGTTTAGAAGGACCCTATAATTGGTATTGAAATGTGCTTTAGGTCGCCCTTTCAGAGCTTGAATTTGTGGTGGACTGGTTTCCCAGGG
>JAUIHU010000158.1 GCA_030432175.1 Verrucomicrobiia bacterium
TTTGATTCCCCAGCATCGGTTTGAAGGTTGTAAATCTCGATAGGCCGATTCACTCCGTTCTTCACAGCTTTCCAGTCACCAAATCTGGCAGCCTGAATGGCGCGATTTCCAGGATGCAATTCCCAGTAAAAATATTCCCGATCCGGAGCGCATCCGCCTTTCAGATAATTTACCAGAGAATAACCGTCAGTCTCATATCCCTCTGGCGGTTGGGCTCCACTGAGTTCAACAAAGGTTGGCATTAAATCCCAGAACGCCCAGGGTTGATGATCGACTCTTCCAGCGGGAACCGTCCCCGGCCACCAGGCAATGGCAGCCTGCCGTAAAGCGCCTTCATACATGCCTCGCTTGTATCCTCGCAATCCGTTGCTGGCCTGATCAAAGAGTTTGCCGATTTCAGATTCCGGACTGAATGAGGATCCGTTATCTCCTGAGAAAACGATGAGTGTATTATCATCAATACCCAGTTCTTTCAGGGTGTCCATCAATTCTCCCATGTCCCTATCCACTCGGGTGACTTGCGCCGCATACGCCTTTTGTTTGTCGGTCCAGGGTTTGTCTTTGTAAATCCCGTAGTCGTCAATTTCATGTCGCCCATGGGGCAGGGTGATCGCGTAAAAGAGAAAGAATGGATTCTCAGCATTCTTCCTCAGCCACTGGATCATGTCCTTTTGAATCAAATCCTGGGCATAAGTCTCACCTACCGTTCTTCCATTGTTTCCCGGCAGGTGAAACGGTTTATCGTCATTGTAAAGATAAGTCGGGAAATAAGAATGCGCGTGTCGCTGACAGTTGTAGCCGTAAAAATGATCCACTCCCTGATTCATTGGAGATCCGGTACTGTCGAAAAATCCCATTCCCCATTTGCCAAAGGTAGCTGTGGTGTATCCGACCGTCTTGGCAACTTCAGCAATGGTCACGGTTTCATCAGGCAAAGGAAGTTGTCCTTCAGGCGAGATTTCATAGTTACCCCGCACCGGACAATGCCCGGTGTGAAGTCCGGTAAAGAATGAGGAGCGACTTGGCGCGCAGACACTTGTCCCACAATAGGCCTGCAGGTAGCGGGTCCCTTCCGCTGCCATCTGGTCGAGTCTCGGCGTCTGAATGAGTTTTTGCCCATAGCAGCCCAGATCTCCCTGAGCAATGTCATCACTGAGAACAAAGATGAAGTTGGGAGGATTCTTTTCATCCGAGCCATACATGGCGGCGGGAGAAAACAGGGTCACTGTCAGTGATGCAGAAAGGATTATTTGGGATAAAATCTTCATGTGTCTTTTCTTATTCTTTGGATCTTGACCCAGCCTAAACCGAACTGATTCAAGATGAAAAGATTGTTATCTCGAGGAACCAAAGAAGATTTCTTCTCTGGCGCTGAAATAAAAAGCCCAGCTCATTGAGTCGTCAAAGATCAGCAAATCGTCCGAGGTGGAGTAATAAAAATGCGACCAGTATCTGATAAAAATCTTCCAGGAAACCAACACTGCCACACTTTCATCCCAGGAAAGATAAACCGGAGTCTTAAAGGCAGGACCTCTCTGAAACAGCCATTTCTTCACGCGCTTTTCAGATCCGGGAATAAGGCGCCAATCCCGGATATCCAGCGTCTCTGATCTTGGAAAAAGCGATTGCTCAAAAGGAACTCCACCTTTCAACAAAACCTGATGACCAACATCCGCAACCCGCGCTGCGGACTCAACCTCAAGGGGGCGGATCTGCTCCAGATGATGGTCCGGCATTTTGAAATCCTTCACCCCAATAAATCGCCACCGAAGTGGAAACTCATCGAACTGAATAAACTCCAAA
Source organism: Verrucomicrobiia bacterium (assembly GCA_030432175.1). Lineage (GTDB taxonomy): Bacteria > Verrucomicrobiota > Verrucomicrobiia > Limisphaerales > JAUIHU01 > JAUIHU01. The sequence continues at coordinate 1,804 of JAUIHU010000158.1, forward strand.
TGCCGTGATGAAATCATACTCACCTTTAGACTTTGTCAGGGTTGAGTGGGTGTCAGATTTCTTGCAGGAATAATTTGTCGGAATGTTCGGGCGCTCGCCCATTTCAATTGCATCACTGAACCTCCTTCCTGTTCAAAATATTCGATTCGAATCTGACGGGGTACACCCGCTTCAAATTCCACCTGCCCAGAGTTTTCTATGGCTCCGTGCACCAACCAGTCATCAATGATCAATTCATCATCAATCCACACTCTTACCCCATCATCGTTTATCGTCTCAATGGAATAGGTTTCACCGAAATCTGCGGTCACCCAACCCGTCCAGCGCACGGAAAAATTGTCATAACCCAACTCCATGAACGGGCGACCACTTCCCAAGTCGTAGTCAATTTGGGATTCCTGCCGATTCAAGCGCAAGTCTTCCAAATCTATCCCGTTATAATATTCAGCGTTCAAACCGTGTTGATACCAGAACTCGGATGAAACGGTTTCTGTTGCTATCACACCGTTCATATCGCTATATCCACCATCGAAAAACACTTCATATAATCCTGGACCTGCATTTTCCGGCAAAGTCGCTGTTACACTTTGGGTGTTTGAATCATAATCCACAGATTCTGCAGATAGCGCCATGTCTTGTTCTTCAATTTGAAAATTATCGCCAGCAAATCGGAACTGCACCAGATCACCAAATGGAATGTCGGGATTCAATGGTTCGCTGAAGAACAGGGTGACCTTGCGATCTTCCTGCAGACTTTCACCATTTTTCGGAACTGATGCCTCAAACATGGGAGGAGTGGCATCCGCAATTACCGACAACTTCAAGATCTCAGAGATTCCTTCACGTCCAGCTGTATCTTCTGCAATCGCGGTCACTTGGATTTCCTCACCGATGCTGAACTGCTCCGAGTCCAGCTCAAATACAAACGGATAGTCCGTGTCCACCAGCTCCAGCGATCCATTGATAACTAACCGGACTCTTCGGGTCTGCACATCTTCAGCAACCAAAGCCTCCATTTTAATAGTTTGAGCCTGCTCGACCTCTGTGATTCCTCCAACCACTCCCAGCTCAACTGTCGGGGCAGTTCCTTCCAATTCCAAAGGCAGGTAATTCAACAGATGAATTCCCCCAGTTCCATCTGCGACATAAACCAGTCCCTCATGCAATTCCACATCCATGGCAGCTCCCGGTGTTTCAAATTCCCGGACAAATGTGAGTTCCGATGTCGGATCATCATATTGAAACAATTGGATATTTTGATCCGTATCCTGTAAGTCAATTGTCTCATCGGCTGCAGCGATTAACCATCCTGAACCATTTAACGCAATCCGCTTCCAACCCAACCATCCAGTTGACCAGTTCTGAATCAATTCAGGAGCAGCAGGATCTTCTATGTTCACAACGTTCACTCCTCCGTTATGAGTCACCAGAAGATGATCCCCATCCTTGTACATTGCATACCCGCCGATGTCCCCAATAAACACTGACTCCAGTCCCACCACTCCCAATGACTCAATAGAATGTGTTCTGGCGTCAAATTGATAGGATTCCAGGTTAACAAATGTCAGTACCCAAACGGTATGCCCATCAACGAGTACATCCTGAGGAAAGGAGGTGGAGAGTGGCTGTTCCGCAATCACCTGTCCGGTCTGCAAATCAAGAATCACCAGTTTAACCCACCAATGGTCCTGATCGTGTGTAACTGCGTAAATGAAATCCCCGGAAATATCAGCGGACACGACGATGTCAGTGAAAGGATGATGCAGGAGTTGTGGATCTGTTGGCTGATCTACATCATAGACCAGCAATCCATTCAACCCATCAGAAACAACGAGTCTTGAACCTTCCAAATCTACTCGGGTCGCTTCTCCTTCGGTATCAATCCAACCCACTTGGCGGGGACTCATTCCCGAAAAGATATTATAAAGAGAAACTCCCAATTCCCCATTGGCAACTGCGGCCATATTACCCGAAATGTCGATATCCAATGCGCGTCCAGGAGTTTGAGCAGAGGCAATGATGCCGGTGACAAGAAGCGATCCGTCCAATGGATCCTGTCCCTGACTGATTTCCATCCCATCCGGAAATCCATCTGCATCAGTGTCTGGATCATCAATAAGCGTGCCTACAATGTGCTCCGCCAAATCACTGAGTCCGTCTGCGTCCGTATCCACGCCATTTTCCTCTTCAATAAAAAATGGCATTCTAAATTCAAATGTCTCACCGCTGGATCCTGTAATGCCTCCAGTGAGTCCAATGTGACCTGTCATGGGATCGAACATGGATAAAATATAATCCGCCTCAGGTTCCAGGATTTGACTCAAACTCCCTTCCTCATCGGTCATTCCCCGTATTTCAGACCCGGCAATTTCGAGGAGGTAGTATTTAATTCCTGGATATGAACCCTGTTCTGCAAATGCCCGCGCCAGATCATCGGTGACCTGAACGAGTTGATCAGCCATAGTGAAGAATCCATCTTCATAAAACTGGTAGGCTCGAATGTCTTCGTCGAGGTCAGGAAGTAGCTCAAACACATCTTCAAGTAAATCAACCAGCTCAGCAGAAATCGGTTCCCCTCCATCCAGGGATTGAAGTTTTGCAGCGCTCAACGTTAGTGAATCCAACTGACTAAGCGACCTGCCGCCGGGTACTGCATTCAACCATTGGGAAACAATATCCAACCCGGCACACACCGCCTTGACTCCCCCCTTCCTCAATCCATTTTCAGCCAGCTCAGCATAAATTTTGGCATAGCTCAAAACTGAACGGCTTGACTTAACGCTAATACAAGCCAGTTGCAGCCATTTATTTGAAGGACAAGGTCCTCCAGCTGCGGCGAACAGAGCCGAGTTACAAACACTGTCCAGCCCTGTAAGCACATCGGTGGAGCAGGTGATAACTTTCTTTGCCAGTGACACTGGATTATTAGGCCCATTGGAAACCAGGATGATGCTCTGCTCAACCGTGCTCTTCAGCGCCAGCGCTGAATCCAGACTGGCATGAACCACTTCTTTTGAAGCTCCATTTTTAATATTTTCTCGAATCTTGATTAAATTCGAATGCAGTGATCGCATGTTCGCTCCAATCCGAATTAGCGCCTTGAGATTGTCTTTAAGTCTTAAAAATTCTCCAGCGCATTTCGCAGCTGCTATTCCCAATTCCTTGACGTTTGTGATGGAGTCCTCACGATCCCATGTCGGACAGGGTTTCTTTCCAGGCCGCGTTGGACCTCTTCCACGGGTTCGGCGATCCCACGAATGCCATCCCGGCGCCAATATCCCTACACCCGGATCTGATACAATAAACAGCCCGTCTTCTGATACAGTCATGGATCCCACCGGCTCCCAATAACCGGCATCATGATTGAAACTCCACAACCCGCTCTTGGCTCCGGGTGGCAGTCTTTCTCCGGTCTCAGGATCTGGCAAATTTGGGAAGCGAACTTTTGCAGGCGTGTCAAAATTCGTAGGACCGTCGGTCTGAACAGTGATGACCAGAGGAAAGTTCATTTCCTCTGGTAATGGTCCCGGCAGGCGATCTGCAGGAACAGGAGCGATTCCCACTTGTCCACCCCGGGTTCCATCATTGGCAAACAATGAATCTGGAGCCACTTCAATGGAAGAACCAACCAGGGCCGGATATTCCTCAAGAGCTGATTCCGGGAAGGTGATTTCTGTAGACTCGTCTGAACTCACAGAGGTTAATGACCCTTCTGCTACTAATGGCAAAAATATCTCACCTGTCGCGCCAGCCAGATTATCAGCGACTCCGGGTCGAGTCACAAATGCTTTCCCAACCATCGGATAATAAGATCCATCCGGCCAAACACTCCCAACGGCGTTACGTCCATCAATGTGGGCAAAAAATCTCCCACTTGGCGCTGGAAACAAATGAAAATTTCCTTCCGCATCAGTCACAGCGCTCAGCGTGTCCTCCTGCCCATCCACAGTAATGACGACACCCTCCAAAGGCACATTGACGGATTGACCCGGATCATTCGCGCCGGGGGCAAGTTCCGAGGCAAAGACTCGACCCATCATCCCGGTTCCGGCATTGGGAAGGTTGTTGAGTGTGGTAAATTCAAGGATTCCCACTCCGCCGGGAATGAGATCCCGGTCCGCATCCACCATGACTCCGTTTTCGTCATGGATCATGTCTCCATCCACAATGAATCGAACCAGTGCATTTCCAGGCAGGTGATCAGGAAAGAAGACAGCCACTTCCTTTCGGTCAGTTGAGAGTTCATACCGGGCGTTTAACCTGGATTCTCCCAGAAAAGCCTGAATGGATTCTCCTGGAAAATTGCTGTCCAGCTCTTGAGAAAGTGGACGATCAAATGACAATCGTGTTTCTCGTGTTACAGCAACCCCTGTTTCTCCATTGACCGGTGAACTGGAAAAAATAGTGGGTGTATCTGCTACCAGTGGATCCAATCCGTTAGAGACTTCCTGGCCATTGGCTAATCCATCTCCATCTGAATCCAGAAACGCATCCAGTGAATTGAAAGGACTCAACGCGGGAAATCTTTCAAACTCATAAAGATCATCCATCCCATCCTCGTCAAAATCCAGTGGAGTTTCAGAGCCAAAGGAAATCACCTGATAGTAACTGGTGTCACGACGCTCCCCTCTCGCCGGATCCACAAATTCAATTCGCTCTCCATCTCCAGGTTTTAATGAGACACCCTCCCAGAAATCAGATAATTCGGTTGCCCTTGTCAGTATGTAGTACTCACCTTCATTCGACTCCAGCTGGATTCTCACATCGCCTTCTTCATTCAAACGAATGGAATCAATCGAAATCAAGTCGGCAGATAGAACCAGATGAACGGAACCAGACAGGATCAGCGCACCAAGACCAATCCATCTCAAAGATTGGCCTAAGCCGCCTGCGGAAAACATCATTATTAATAAATATTTTGGATTAGGTAAGCATATTTAATGGACGCTTACATCCATAGATGAGTTCACCTGTCCAATCAATTCTAAAACGCCTTATTGCTTGTTATAAATCACCGGCATCTTCCCAACCCACTGGTTCCAGAGATCCTCATCAGTAATCAACTCCACCATGAAGTGAGCCACATTGATCCGACTGGTTTTTCCTGAATTAAAAATAGCGCTTCGAGTTGGAGATGGATGCAAAGTGTATTCTGAAACATCTTCCGCTGTGGTGAGTGAATCAGGGCGCACAGCCACCCACTGGATTGATGAATGGCTCTGCCCAACTTTGACCCGGAGAAAGTCAGCTGCATCTTCGTTGTCAGCATGAGGAGGAACCAAAGTCCGAATCAAGCCCACGACACATTTCTCCGCCAATGAAACTTTTTCATCCAAATCCCGGTTCCGGTTCCCTACAGTATTCATCAGAATCAATTTGAATGGACTCACATTCTGGATTCTCTCTACGGCTTGAGACAACTGAATCACCGCGTCAGTGACTAAACGTCTCGGCTTTCCCCAAATTCCTTTAAAGCTCATATTGTGCCCCAAACATGAAATGGCTGCATCACAATCAGAGACCCAACTATTCCAATCAGATTCAGTGGCTGTAGACAGATCAGACTGAATAATCTCCAGTCCAGGTTGGTCTCTCAGTTCTTGTGAGACTCTGTCCGGTGATCGAACCACAGCTTTTACCGGCTCTCCTCGGACAAGTAATTGGCGAACAACCAAGGACCCTGTGGCTCCAGTTGAGCCAAGTAATAATGTTTTCATTAATTATGAAGAATCGTTGACACCCAAAAAATTTTTGATTGGAAACACTTTGTATCCCAACGGGATTCTGCAACACAGCCCAGGGTTGCGAGGTACGAGCTACCCTGGGTTACAGATCAAAACCAACACCAACTCTGAAGGAGTTGTGGATTCTAACATTTCAGTTTAATGCATCCGCTGAACTTCATATTTTGACGGAGTTGATGTCGATGTTCAGTGAGTAATCGATGTGATGTTTGATGTGTTACCATCACTTTGAACGGGAGTTTTTCAAATAGTAAAACCGCCCATCCTCGGCGCCGACCAACAAATCAGGAACACCATTCCGGTTCCAGTCCACGATCGTTGGTGAAGTGGTATGTCCAGCCAGTGTTCGATTGTGCAGCGGACCTCTATCCTCAAATGTGGTCATGCCACCTTCGGTTCCAACATTCTCCAGCAGGTTGATGTTCACTGAGTTGATGAGCAAATCCAGATCCCCATCTCCGTCCCAATCAACAAAAGCCATCTTCCTTCGTCCGGAGGATCCTGCTGTTCCGGTGTTCAATCGAAGTAATCCGTCATTTTGTTCAGACTGAACTCTTTGACGATTGTCAAATGCCTTGCCTTTAAAGATCCGTTTGCCCGGCTTCAATGCCAGTCCATCTTCTGTTTGAGTTCTCTCAAAAAACGCCAAATATCCTTCATGATCCAGCATCACCAGATCAGATAGTCCGTCCTTATTCCAATCCACAACGCATGGAGTCGTTCTCCACTGGGTCACGAGTTCGTTCGGCTTGGGATTCCACCAGTTCCAGGCGGGTTTGGGTGGCGCTGATTCCCATGCCACTCGAACCGGTTGGGAGGCGGTGAGTCTTGGATTCGTGGAACACCCGACGTTTTTATACCAGGTGACTTTGCCCCAGATGTCATTCACCACAAGATCCAAAAGTCCATCCAGATCCCAATCCACAACACTGAGTGTTGTGTATCCCCACTTGGCTTCGGCAGGTCCCTGAATGGATCCGTTGCTGCCGGACTGAATGTGAATCGCTTGGCCGTCCGCTTCCAATAAAACCGGATTTGCCCATCGGGGTGGATTCCCACCATTCAGGTTCTCGATAAACCCAATGTTCCCGGAGGTGTTACCACAGATCAAATCTTCATCGCCGTCCTGATCCCAATC
>JAUIHU010000159.1 GCA_030432175.1 Verrucomicrobiia bacterium
TTTCCTGGGATTCCGAAACAGAATTCAAGGATTCTTTGTCCGCCACTCGTCGGTCAGCTTCAGACTGATTTTCTGGATTGGCTTGTAGATTACCGTTTGGGGTTTCGGGAAACTCAGTGGACGAGACCGCAGCGGTGTGAGATCCATCCTGCTGCCGCTCCAATTCCAGTTTCTTCATGCGACTCAGAAATTCCTGAGCGAGCACCTCATACGCAGCTGCTCCAACACTGTACCGATCATAATAAATAATTGGTTTTCCAAAGCTGGGAGCTTCAGCTAGCCGGGTGACTCTGGGGATCACAGTGTCAAAGACTATATCTTCAAAATGTTTATGCACCTCCGTAACCACCTGATGCGACAAGTTAGTGCGACCATCAAACATAGTCATGAGGATCCCCAACAATTTGAGTCCTTCATTGGCGCCGCTATCGTGAAGTTGGTCCAGTATTCTGGTGACCATTGAAATCCCTTCTAAAGCGTAATACTCACATTGAAGTGGAGAGAGCAGGTAATCTGCAGCGGCAAAGGAATTCAAAGTCAAAATCCCGAGTGATGGAGGGCAGTCCAGGAAAATAAGGTCATATTTACCCAACTCGACCAAAGGTTTAAGAGCCATTCTCAATCGAAACAAGTGGTGTTCCATTGTGGAAAGCTCCATTTCAGCGCCGCACAAATCCACCTCGCTTGGAATGATACTCAGTCGATCATATTGGGTGGTCAGGATCTTGTCCTTTAGACTCTCCGTACCTAACAGCGCGTTATAAACACTGGCGCCTTCATTCTTTTCAATCCCCAGCCCGCTTGTGGAATTGGCCTGGGGGTCCATGTCGACGAGCAAAGTCTCCTGACCCAGCCGCGCCAGGCATGCGGACAAGTTCACGGAGGTAGTCGTTTTACCGACCCCACCCTTCTGATTGGCGACTGCAATTACCTTCGTTGACACACAGCGATTCATAGACAAAGGGAACGACTCCGAACAGTAAAAAATAAAATACTAACCTCAGTCGGAATGTTTGCTGTCATTTACCAATACGGTTCTTGTCAGATTTGTTTCTTCTGAGCTAGAAAAGCGTTGGCATTGCCATGACAACTCCTGAACCGTCTTGTGGCATTTCCAGAAATCAGCATGAGCGAAATTCTAGTGATAGGGCACAGAAATCCGGACGCAGACGCCATTTGCTCCGCCATTGGATATGCCGATTACAAACGCCGGACCGGAACCCCAAACGTCATTGCCGCTCGATGCGGAGACACCAACGATCGAATAGATTTCATCCTGGAAACTTTCAACACTCCTGCTCCCCGATTTGTTTCCGACATCTCTCCCAGGGTGAAAGATGTAATGCAGCAGGAAATTATTTACACGCCATCCGGCAGTTCCATCGCAGATGCCCTGGGCGTAATGGACAACAGAAACATTCGCGCTTTGCCGGTGCTTCGCGAGGACAAATCCTGTGAAGGAATGGTCTCGGTGTTCAAGATGACTCAATTTTTGCTTCCAGCAACCAATCGTCCGTATGGTTCTCGACGAGTTCTGGCCAGTTTATCCAGCATCGCTCGATGCCTGGATGCCGATTTACTCACTGGAAACCTGCATGAACATGAAGAAGATCTGCTAATCATGGTGGGCGCAATGAGCCTGGAAAAGTTTTCTCATCGACTGAAACAATATCATCCCGAGCGAATGGTAGTCCTGGTTGGGGACCGACATGAAATTCAGTTTGAAGCGATCAACAATAATGTTCGAATGATGATTGTGACCGGTAAATTGCCGGTGCAGGGTTCTTTGCTGGAAGCAGCCAAGAACAATGGAGTCAATATTCTTTCCTGCCCGCATGATACAGCCACGACAGCAATGCTTTGTCGATCAGCCACAGTGGTTGATCATGTGCTCCACGAAGATTTTCTGACATTTCAGCAAAATGAATCTTTAGATCATGCCCGCCGAGTAGCGACTGCTAGTCCTTCGCTGGCTTTTCCAGTACTGAATTCCAAAAAACAGGTGGTTGGCATGCTATCCAAAACGGACTTTCTGAAAAAGATCAACCGGCAGTTGATTCTGGTCGATCACAATGAAATTGCCCAGGCGGTTCGGGGAGCGGATTCGGTAGAAATTTTGGAAATCATTGATCACCACAGGATTGGCACACTCTCGACCAACGAACCGATTTTGTTTCGAAACGAGCCCGTTGGCTCCACCAGTACCATTGTGGCGGAATTGTATCGGCGGGACGATGTGGAACTAACCACATCGATAGCCGGTTTGCTGTTGGCAGGTGTCGTCTCTGACACATTGAATCTCAACTCGCCCACAACGACTGACAGAGACAAAAACATTCTGAAATGGCTGGAAGAAAAAAGCGGAGTGAATGCGACAGAGTTTACTGAGAAGCTTTTTGCTTCCGGCTCATTATTGATATCCAGACCAGTTTCTCAGGCTATCTGTGGTGACTGCAAAGAATATACGGAGAAAGGAATCAAGTTCAGTGTCGCGCAGATTGAAGAGATTCATTACACGCATTTCTGGACCAAAAAGAAGGAAGCCATGGACGAACTCGAAAACTATCGCCAGAAACATGGTTACCATTTTTCCTCTTTGCTGATTACAGATATTACCAGTCATAGTTCCTTGCTGGTTGTCTGCGGGGCTAAAGAAATAGTTCGCGAGATAGACTATCCTAAACTTGAACCTGGGATCTTCGAACTGGCTGGAGTCGTTTCCAGAAAGAAACAGCTTTTGCCTTTCTTGATCAGGTGCATCGAGGCTACGGATATAAAACCGGAAACCTGAGTTTTTCCTGAAGGAAATCATTTCCAGTCAGGCGACGCATGCATGAACATGGGCTACCCCCTTTTGAACCCACCCCACGAATGAAATTCAGTATTACATGGAAAATACGTTGTTTCATGTGGCCTGAAAAAAGAAGTCCCTTCGTTCGAAGTGAACGAAGGGACGTTTCTATTGATATAACGCTATAATTACAGGATGGATTAGTTCCCTTTATATGCGTTATGGATTGCCCGTCTGTGAGGCAAAAGGCCTCGATCTACATACACCTCCTTGAAAAGTGTGTTCAAACGCCTTGAATTTCGGCGTTTATTTCGCCTGTTGAATGAGTGACTGAATGACATGGTAATGTCAGTTCGTTCAGGGAGCGGGGCTTCAGTGGATGGGGCCTGGGCCCCGCCTGCCCTGTTGATCAGCAACTGACGCTGGTTCTGCCCCCGATTAGATTCGATGGACTGATAGTTGTGAGTTACTGATTCCCCTGGGGTGGAAGTACCCCATTCAGCCTCCTTGGCTACCACCAATTGCGCAGAATCTTGCATCTCGGGGAAACCATATTTCCTTGCCGGGAATGGATTCAGGATCTGATTGAGGAATGATCCGTTAACGCTTATCCGTGCTATGTCGAAGTCTCCATGGATTAACTTCAGTTTTACCTGGAGCATGGATTGGTGGAAATTCACACAAATGACCTGCAAATTTGATTGCCTGCTTTGCCGCCCAAGTTGCGCAGAATCACTGACATGCTGGTTCTCACACAGTTGAATAGATGAGGACCTGTTGCCTGGAGATTCCAAATAATGGCGTGCCAAATGTTTCATACCAAATTTCAAAAATATGTATGCAAAACCAGCGCCAACAGAGATAAAAGTGTTGCTTTGTTTTCTTAACCACAAGAAAACAAACTACTTACAGAATATTTCAATCGAAAAAGCTAGAAGAAACGGAAGCGAAGAAGTGTCTCATTATGAGACAACTGTCCTATTATAGGACAGTTGTGTTTCGTTATGAGACAGTCAGGAAAGGGGTGATTGCCTGGAACCTAAAATTATTTGGTCAAGATCCTTTGCGTCCTTTGAATGTCAGTTCGGCGATTCCTGATTTGTCCAGATCGCCTAGTCCCAGCTCAACCATTCTGTCGTACTGAGCTTTGGTCGCAGCTGCCAGCGGAAGTTTTAAACCTTGTTGGACGCCTAGATTGAGAGCAATGCCAGAGTCTTTTGCTGCATGTTCAGCTGAAAAGTAGCAATCATGGTCCCTTTTTTGCATATCTTCTCCATCGGTAACAAGCACCCTTGAATTTGCTCCTGTTTCGCTGAAAACTTCCTGAAGCACTCCAAGATCCAATCCCAGCGCTTCCCCAAGCCCCAGCCCTTCGGCGAGTCCGGCCGTATTGATATTCATCACCATATTCACTAAAGCTTTAACTTGAGCGGCGGATCCAGATTTACCGATGTAACGCATTTTTCCGCTGAGTTTTTCCAGGATAGGCTCGACTTTTTTGAATACAGATTCTTCACCGCCGCACATCAGGTACAGGGTTCCTTCAAGGGCCTGTGGAATGGAGGATGCCATACATGCTTCAAGTGTGTAAGCTCCAGCTGATTTAGCTTGAGCTTCAATTTGGACATGAGTCTCAGGTGTGATAGTGGCGCAGTTGATGAATACTTTACCGTCGCTTTTGGTCAGTAAAGAATCACCGCTGTCACTGAAAATTGTGAACATGGCCTTGTCATCAGTCACCACGGTAATAATGACGTCGGATGAAGCGGTGACTTCGCTTAATTCTGAGCAGGCTTTGGAGTCGATTTCTGCTGCTAACTCTTTAGCGCTCTCCGGGCGGACATCATAAAGTGCAGAGATTTCATACCCACAACTCTTTAATCTTCTGGCCATATTTGCACCCATACGACCTACTCCGACAAATCCGATTTTTTCGCTCATCTTTTTTTATTGTTTGAAATGTTGACCGTCGGCTTTCTGTTTCCTTTCAAGCGCAACGGTTTGTTGATTTATTTATCTGATTAACTGAACCATTTACCGAACTCAATGATTTTGGAACATCATTGCCTCCCTGGATCTCATGAAGCCAGAAAAGGGTTGTGAATCTTCTCTTCTCCAACAGAGCTTAGTGGGCCATGTCCAGGAGCTAAAACGGTATCTTCATCAAGTGTCATGATTTCAGATTGAGACGTTCGAAGCGCATCCTCGAATGAGATTTTGCCTCCTCCCATTGATCCAGCAAAGATGGCATCGCCGACAATCGCCAACTTCTGACGCAATCCTTGAATGACATAAGTTATTCCACCCTCAGAATGTCCACACGTGAGCCGGGTCTGGACTTTCAGTTTACCTATTTCAAATTCGGTTCCTGGTTGAAAGAGTTGGGCTCCAGCATGCGGCTCTTGCTTACTGATATACATGGTTTTTGCTGAAGTTTCCCTCAGAATACGATCCACATCGGCAACATGATCGCCGTGTGTGTGCGTCAAAAATACAGATTCGACATCCAGGTTTTTCTTGTGGGCTAAATTAATCAGATTGACTGCTGATGCTCCGGAGTCAAAAAATGCCGCTTTTAATGTTTCGGGATCCCAGACGATGTAAGAATTCACCACCATTGATTTCCAGCGAGTGGCGTCCATTTCAAATCCGTCCCATTTGGTTACCGGCTTTGGTCGCCACTCCTTTTTTGCGCAGACTAGCAAAGCCTTGGGATTCAAGCTTAACGCGGATGCTAGTTTAGGCACATCCTCTTCTTTGAATTGTCCCTCCAAGGCTTTACGAAGTGACGACCGGCTGACCCCAGTCTGTTCTGCGAGATCATCCAGATGAATATTCCGTCCCCTAATGGATTTTCCAAGAATGTCTTCGAAATCATCTTCAAGCGGTAATTCAGGATAATATTTAGAAGTCATTTCAGGACAATTTCAGAAGGAATTAATCCTGTCAAATTTCACACTTCACACGCCAAGCATGAGCGTAGACATTTAAACGATCCTCTCTCAGAAACCCAATCAGCGTTTGGCCACTGCGTTTAGCAAACTCGACTGCCAGACTTGATGGGGCCGAGACGCCTGCAATCACCTGGATTCCTCCAGTCCATGCCTTTTGAAGAATCTCAAATGAAATACGCCCGCTAACCCACAAAATGTTATTGCGTAATGGAGTCCAACTCTGGAGCAACGCATGCCCCAGTACTTTGTCCAGCGCGTTGTGTCTTCCAACATCTTCCCTGATGCATCGAATCTCGCCGGTGGCGCTTAAAATTGCTGAGGCATGCAGACCACCGGTCTTTTTGAAATTTTCCTGACGGGATTGGATTGATTGGGTCGCGGACCAGAGGAGCTGGGGGTCTAGCCAGGGGGTGGATACTTCAGCTTGTGGCATTGGCTCGGAAGATTCGTTGAGAATATCAGGAGCCATGGCGAGTATGGAGTCCAAAGTAGCCTTTCCACAGAGGCCGCAACTTGAAGATCCGAATACATGTCGAGTGAGTTTCTGATAATCCAGTTCCAGTTCCGGGTTCAGGAACACATCCATGACATTTCCGAATTTGTTTCTAGGGTAGGGTTGGATCTGAATCCAGTCACCAGATTGGCTGATAATTCCCTCACTGAGTAGAAACCCAAGGGCCAGTTCCTCGTCGTTGCCTGGAGTACGCATGCTGACACTGACAGGCCGATGATTAACCCGTATTTCTAAAGGTTCTTCAATCGCTAACTCATCAGGTTCCCAGGATGTGTTTAATAAACTAACTTCCTCAGAAGTTGGAGTTTTCAGTATTCGGCTGATTTTAAGAACCTTGAGTGGATCGGGAGGGTTAATTTCCTCAGGCGTCATCCAATGGGTATATCACGCTTTGAGTGGCCAGTAAATTTCGGTGGTCAGCTCTGCTTCGGGTGTTTTTTCCGGATCGTTAACGTAGACTTCGTAAGGGGGTAGCGCTTTGGTTGGTTTCATTTTCAAAGTTCGCAGACGGTTGAAACCAGTAGCCCATCCATTACCAAGATTTTTGTAGGATCCGATATGGTTAACCTTAAACGCCTGATGTCTGGGAAGAGTTCCGATGACCCACGAAGCCTCGGAACCCAGCGATCCCTGAGAGGGAAGTTGGCTCACAGGGATTGCCATCACGTATTCGCAAGTTCTGGCAGTGATGTCATACTTCTTATAGATACAGAACGGAGCATTGGCGGGTTCGATAGACTTTTCACTGATGCGGTTGCACAGCGCAGTCATGGAAGATTCCATAGAGGAAGAAATCTCATCCAATGAACATTCGGCGCGGCGACCGACATAATGGACCTCTTCCCTGGAAACCTGTCCTTCCGGGACAGATTTAGATAACACCTCACCTGTCTCGATCCATTGCTTTAACATAGACAACCCTCGTTCAAAATCCATACCGACCCAGCCCACAATCATCGATTTCATCATGGCAGGCATCTTGCCGTCCATGATCCAGGAAACCTGAGTTTCATTCCCATTGTCCTGAAATTCCAATCTCACATCAGCCTTGGATTTGAATGGTTTGACAAATTGAAGATCATGGTCAATTCGGCGATTTGCATCTATTTGGGTAATCTTCATTGAGCCAGACCCGATAAACTCACCATCCCACGCAAATAAATCTCCCTCCTTGGTCCCGTCTCCTTCATAACTCATTGTGCAGGCTTCATCCATGCATGCCCAAGGTGACCATTCTTTTCGGAGGCGAAGATCAAGTGTTTTCAAGTAAACTTCATTCAGGGGCTTACTGATTCGAACATCACGTGTGACATTGTACGCTGAAGGGCGAAGTAAAATAACAGCTGCAACTATCAGCAAACCTAAGGCTGGTAACAGAATATCCATGAATCTAACTAGGGTTTATGGTTCAAGAGGGATGTATTTATTAGATAATCAAGTACCCATTCAGAGTAGATCTGTCGAGATCTAATACTCGACGAGCCTGGGATCCTGGGATCAGTGTTCCTGAGGCTCCATCCAAATTTACTCTTACCCGTCAGTCAACGTGCGATTGATTGAAATGAAATTTACAGCCCCTCTATCATCCTTTTGCTTGTTCGATTCCCATAAGAAAAGAAAAGCTGACTCTTTCATCAGTGGGATGGTGAAAGCAATAAACAGTTCTTCGCTTGTTGTAATAATTGCTTCAAGGGTTCTACAGTTTTCAAATTCTAATTCAGTCATTCTTGTTGGCAGATCATACTAAACCTGCCCATCATGTTCCTTTACCGTTGTTTGGTTTCGCATAATAAATCAACGTCCAACCCGGCTCAGGATGTTTGTTTTGCTCTGAGCAAAATAAATGAAACATGTTGCTGGGAGACACATAGCCCAGCTCGATCCAATTTTTCCCACGCGGTCCCATTTGCTCTTCCAACTGCGCCAATTGGTAATCCTTGGAAATTCGGGTAGTCTGTAAAGCCCAACCTTCATTCATCCAATGATGAAGTTGTTCATAGTTGGCGTGAGGATAGAAAGCGAAGTACCCACGCTGCTGCAATGTCAGACGTTTCTGCTCCTGAGAAGATTCCTCATGGATCGGTAATTGAAATGTGCGATGATGCCCGAACTTTCTTCCTTGTACTTTGCAAACCAAGGCATTGTAGTAATCGTTATCAGTGGCGCATAGAAGATAGTTCAAATGTTCCGTCTCTAAACCATCCTCAGCGTGCTCGGAAAGGATCTCTCCATAATAAACCGGGATCCCCTCCATTCTGATACTCTTGAGACGTTCATAACCACCATCAGAAACCAGCACATCCACATTCAGGCTTTTCAATTGACTCGCTAAC
>JAUIHU010000160.1 GCA_030432175.1 Verrucomicrobiia bacterium
TCCAATGGTCCGTTCCAATCTTCAATCACGCCTCCTGGATATGGCGCGTACCAGTCCAGCGTCCATTCTGCAACGTTTCCAAGTATATCGTACACTCCGTTGAGTCCGGAATCTTTGGTTGCTACTGGATGAGAGATGTTTTGTGAGTTGAAAGAAAACCAGCAATGATTCTGGTAGTACACCTCTTGAATAGCATTGAAGATTTGTAAGGAATTTGATTCTTCCGGTTTTGGGAAAGATAGGTCGTGCATTCTGGACCTGGACGCCACATAAATCCATTCAGCCTCAGTTGGCAAGCGATAGGTAAATCCTGCCGGCAGTCTGGCTTCTTTTCTTTCATTTTCAGTGATCCACTCACAGAATTCCATCGCTTCAAACCAGCTGATTTTCTTGACGGGTTCGTCCGGATGGTATCCTGAAGACAAATGCAGTTTTTGAGTCTCTGAATCAATGGCCCACCAGTTGTTTGTGTCGGTTGTTTGCTGGATTATTTCCTCAGGAGGAATACTTCTGTATTTCCATAAATACTGTTCCAATGTTGTTTCCGTGGAACAGATCCAGAATCCAGACGTCAGCTTAACTATCGTCTTGTCTTTTTCATCGATGTCCTGAAAAGGACGCACTGTTCCCAATACCGTCTCCCCTGGTGGAAGCCAGATTAATTCGAGATTTAGACCGGGAAGGACCCAGTTTTCACCAGGATTCGCAGGCAAACCAGGTTTGGAGAATCGTATGGGTTGACTGAAAGCGCTCTTGCTGGAGCGGTTTGTTGCTCTGACTGAGTAATAGGTTGCATCAAAAGCTGGTACCGTGGGCGCCCACGCAGAAGTGATCGCTGTGTCGCTGCTCCAAATGAGCTTCTTGTCTTGCATATCCGGATCAGTTCCGCTCCAGATTTCATAACCTGTGGCCTCTTTTACATTCACCCAGGAAACTTTGGTTTCAAACTGCAGTTGAGGGTAATTTATAGACCTCCAATCCAGTTCAAGTAGAATCGGCGCAGCGATTTCAGGTGAACTTGTCTGAGTTCGGATGCCTCCACTGAAAGGACCCTTCCCTTGGGCATTGACCGCGCGGACCCAATAAAATAAGTCGATGTCAACCGGCGCAGGAGCATCCAGATATACGAGCGCATCTACTTCACCACTTCGCAGCTCAGCATCCCGTACATCTGGGGTCATTCCTCGCCAGATTTCATAATAATCAGTATGCTCTGTTGAATTCCAGGACAGGAATATCCCCGGTTCGTTCTGAATAGTCTTCTGGCCTTTTAAACGAATTCCAGACACTTCGGCTGGTGTGGAGGTGGCGCTGGAGTTGGAATCTTCTGTAAAAGTCTGTGCATGCGCCATCAAACCCATGCTGGATATGAAGATCAGAAGCCAGGCTAAAACCAATTGTGTCCTGAGAATAAAAACACAACAAATGGTCGACCGCTGGCGACATGTTCTGTTTTTACCATCTCGTTCTAATTTCCACATAATCTTCAGGTCATCGCTTAATGAAAATTTCACAAGCACAAAATCGCACCATAGAATGAAAACGGGGAGACTTCCAGCTCATTAAAAATTCAGAATTATCGAAACTGTTTAAGAATTAAAGGGGGTAGAGCGAACATTGGAGTTCTTGAGTGGCGTCGAGAGGGAGGATTGAGAGCCAGGAGTGGTCTGGATGAAGGAAAAAATCAGAGTTCTGGCAAATATCCTGCTCATCTATATTAGCTGCTCGGCATTGGCTCACCGAGACTTGTTCATTGTGCCAGCAAATCCTTATCTTTGGCTGGCCTTGAGAATTAGTAAAAATTTCAATCACTGAAACAATCATCAACCTACCACGCTGTTGTTTGAATGAAGATACAAAAAGACAATCAAGAGATTAGCACATCTCCAATTCTGGAATTTAACCCGACTTTTTCCTTTTTAGGTATCGGGATGCTTGCATTGACTCTGGCTTTTGGAGTCGGGTGTGAATCCACTGGCAATGACTCAACAGATATGGGCGAGCCGACAGTCGCCAATATCGAAGAGGACATGGAGGAAGCGGGCGAAGACCTGGGTGATGCAATGGATGAGGCAGTTGAGTCTGCTGAAGATGTAGCGGAAGAAATGGAGGAGGGTGTGGATGAAGTTGTCGATGAGTTGACCGAAGCTGAAGAGCAAGCCGCAGCGGAAGTTAAGGCCAAAGAAATGGCGGCGCTGGAAGAAAAACGTAAAGCTGAAGAGGCGTTACGTCTGAAAGAAGAGGCAGAGGCGGAAGCCAAACGGTTGAAGGAGCTGGAAGAGCAGCGCATAGCAGAGGAGCAAGCCCGACTCAAGGCAGAGGCGGAAGCTGAAGAAAAGCGATTGGCCGAGTTGGCTGCCAAACGCAAAGCAGAAGAGGAAGCGCGCCTGAAAGCAGAGGCTGAAGCCGCACGCCAGGCAGAACTTGAAGCGGCCAGACTGGCTGCTCTTGAAGCGCAAAAGAAAGCTGAAGAGGCAAAGATCCAGGCTCTCATGGCGCTGAAAGAATCCGGAGCAACCATGGAACAGTGGTCCGCTGCTCTGGCAGGTGTTGGTAAGTCTCAGATTATGAAAACTCTTGGAGCGCCAGCTTATACCACACCCGACATCAATGCCTGGCACTATCCTGAAATGCTTGTTGGGGAGGATGGAGAAACCAAGACTACTCTGACTGTCAAATTTAAATAGTTCCCAATTACTATTCTTTTCAAAATTTCCTGGAGTTGCTTGAAGTTATTTCAGGTTTCGCCAGGGGAAATAAAAAAACGAATCGCTCCGAACTTTATCGTCCGGGGCGTTTGTTTTTTATTATGACCCGGAATCATTGTCCCGCTCCTGAAAAATTAGTCCCAAAAATTTAATGGAGTACATGGGAAATCGTTTCTGTGCCTTTTTAAGCGCTAAGTCTTTTTTTCGGCGCCGAACCTGGAGTGAGTCTGTTGTAAGGAATGACGTTAATAAATATTCATGCTGTAAACAGCTTGTTTTCAATGGGTTAAGGAATTCTTTAAAAAACTTTAAGGCTTCGGCATGGCGGTTGCTAAGTAATAAATGTCATTCGATATAGTTCGAATCAAATCGATTCAAGAACTGATTTAATGATTCGTGGCGATGGGCTGATTATTGTGTGGATTATTCTAGATAGAGAGCGTCGGCCATCCGTCCTTAAACCGGAAATTTGAGTTTAAGTTTTTACTTAGACAACCAAAAACAAACAAGCACCTACAACTATTATAAAATGAAGCGTAAACTGACATATCTCGCTTTAATTGGAGCCTGCCTGATTCCACTGATGGGGTTCGGGCAAGAAGAAGTCGTTGCTGAGATTGTGGAAGGGCCAACGGCCACTGAAGCCAGCGACGCGGCTGCTAATGCGCTATTTACTGCAAACAACGTCTGGATGATGCTCTGCGCGGGGCTCGTCTTTATTATGCACCTGGGTTTTGCAACTCTGGAAGCAGGTCTGACCCGCGCTAAAAATACCGTCAACATCCTGACTAAAAACGTTTTCATCATTTCTATCGGGATTCTTACATATTATTTCTTTGGATTTAATATCATGTATCCTGGGGAATTTGGAATGATTGATGGCTGGCTCGGCTTTGCAGGGTTTGGTCTGCCTGCTGGACTTGAAGAAGCCAATCAAACCATTGAATATGTTGGTGGTGGATACACTTACTGGACTGACTTCCTCTTTCAGGCGATGTTCGCTGCCACAGCTGCAACGATTGTCTCCGGAGCTGTTGCTGAGCGTATCAAACTGAGTTCGTTTTTTATCTTTTCCACTATATTTGTAGGAATTTCTTACACGATTACTGGAAGCTGGAAATGGGGAACAGGTTGGTTAGATGCTTATGGTTTCTACGACTTTGCTGGATCCACGTTGGTTCACTCTGTTGGAGGATGGGGGGCTTTAGCTGGAGTTATTCTGCTTGGCCCAAGGTCCGGGAAGTATGTCAACGGACAACTGAAACCAATTCCAGGTCACAGTTTACCATTGGCAACAATTGGGGTGTTTCTCCTTTGGCTTGGATGGTTTGGATTTAATGGTGGATCTGTCTTGAGCGCGGATCCTGCCTTAACTTCACTCACATTGGTTACAACTAACATAGCAGCTGCTGGTGGAGCTATTGCAGCCCTCTTTGTCAGTTGGGGATTATTGAAAAAACCAGATTTATCCATGGCCTTGAATGGAGCTTTGGCTGGTTTGGTAGGCATTACTGCTGGAGCCGATCAAATGGTTCCCTGGGAAGCTCTTGTCATTGGTTTAATTGCCGGAGTCATAGTTGTGGTTTCTGTGCTGTTTTTTGACAAATTGAAGCTGGATGACCCTGTTGGAGCAATTTCTGTTCACCTTGTATGTGGTATCTGGGGCACTTTGGCTGTTGGAATCTTTGGAGCGATGGCTGGAGGAGCTCAAATTGTCAAGCAACTCGTAGGTATTCTTTCCATTGGCGCATTTTCCTTTATTTTCGCATTTGCCCTGTTCTTTATCCTGAAAATGGTTATGGGAATCCGGGTTTCAGAAGAGGAAGAAATAGAAGGTTTGGACTATGGCGAACATGGCGCGAAAGCCTATGCTGATTTCCAAACCATCGGAGAGAAATAATTCCGACTCGCCAATTCCGGAAACTTCTGACAACTTAACTAAAAGTTTCCGGTTCCGATAAACCAATAAGTAAGAAACCGATTTTTAAATTACATATCCATGAAAAAGGTTGAAGCCATCATTAAACCCTTCAAGCTGGAAGAAGTGAAAGACGCTTTGGCGGAGATCGGCATCGAAGGGATGACCGTCATTGAAGTCAAGGGCTTCGGTCGCCAGAAAGGGCACACCGAAATCTATCGCGGCAGTGAATACACGGTTGATTTCCTGCCAAAAATCAAAATCGAGATTGTCATGTCCGACAGCCAGGTTGAGTCCGCAACTGCGGCAATCGTTAAAGCTGCTAAAACTGGCAAGATCGGTGACGGAAAAGTGTTCGTGTCCACAGTCGAAGAAGCGGTTCGTATTCGCACCGAAGAGCAGGGCGAAAATGCCGTTTAAAGTTTCGGTTCACTAATGCTTTGTTTCTCATCCCTCATCGCCTCCGGGTGGTGAGGGTTTTTTCTTTTCGAGTTCACCTTGGAATTTCATGATGCCGCAATGAACAAGACGGACGTCATTCAGTTTGCTAAGGACCGTGGAATCCAACGTGTAGAGCTGTTCTGGATTGATCTCGATCAACGATGGCGATCAATGACAATTCCATTCAGTGAAGGTCTGGTCGAAGAATTGGCTTCAAAGGGCGCTAACTGGAAAGGTGATGTTCCTGATTCTCCTTTGATGGATGGCAAGAATTGGCGCTGGACTGCAGAGAACTCGCTTTTCTGGTCATGTCCGTTTTCTGCCATTCCAACTCTGAGTTGGCTTGGGCATTTACGAGATGTTTCCGGGATCACAGACTGCGCGGAAGACGTTCGAGGTTACGCGCGTCGTGCTGAGTCTCGCTGGGTTGCAGAAGGAAATGAGTCAAAGGAGGATCTTGGCTGGCGGGCTTCTTTTTCGTTATTGAGGTTTTCTGATCCAACCTTGAGCCATTCAACAAAGGTGGGAACTGGCGCTTCTGTAACCTATGCTCCGGAAAGTTTTGTGAGAGACTTTGCTTCAGAATGGAGTTTGATGCTGGAACGTACCGGACATGGCCTGGCATGTTGGTTTTCTGATTCAGGACCGGGGAAAGTTGGTTTTGAGACTCAGTTAAAAACCGTCTGTGAAGCTGCGGACCACTGGGCGATATTGAAGCGGTTCGCTAAGTTGTCAGCTGATCAGCACATGTGGAATGCCAGTTTTCTCGCGATGACCGGGCCGGATTGTCCCGGATCTGAGGTTGTTTTTTTGACCAACATTCAAGCGTGCTTGGACAGTTCACGCGATCCGGCCCGGGATTGTTCACTTTTAGCTGTTTTTGCCAATCCAACTGTCAATTCTTTCAGAAGGATTCGATGGAAATCAGGACAGAATGACGTCCATGATTTGTCATCAGATGGAGATATGGTCCAATGGAAATCAGATGATCAAATTTTAAATTCTCAGTCTGTGTTACCCTTGTCAATTGATGGCACATTCAACCCTCACCTCTTAGTGGCGGGCTGGGTTCAAAAAGAACTTCATTTGGATGCGAAAAGCGCCAGTGTCTTTCCTTTGGAGCGCTATCCTCTTTCCGTCAGTGAGTGCTGGTCATTATTGAAAAATGTAGATTTTCTTTTGGAAAATGACGTTTTTTCGGTCGCAGGTCTCAGAGAATATCGGCGAAGGCGGCTGATTGAGGAAAACAACATTTATTTGAATCCGGGTCCAGCGGATTGGGAGTTGAATCAGTAAACTGGGAAGATGCGGGTCGATAAACAGTTCAGGTGTTTTCTGGAGTGCGATTTGAACTGGAGAGCGCCTCTTCTATCATGGCGAGCAGCTCTCGCATTCCAAAAGGTTTGGCCAGAGTGCTGAATGCTCCCAGTTTTTGTGCCATCGCCAGATAGTCGATTCCTTGAAAACGCCCACCGCCTGAAATCGCTATCACTTTAACAGGGTTGGACCTTTTACGCAGTTCTGAGAGCAATTCCAGACCTTCCTTTTCGGGCATGATGATGTCAGTAACAACAAGATCAAATTTCACCTCTTGAATCCTCCTCAGTCCTTGAAGCCCATTCTCTGCTGTTTCTATTAAATAGCCAGCGCGACTCAACATTTCGTTGAGCATCTTTCGCATGAAAGCATCGTCATCGATCACAAGTATTTTGGCCGGTCGTGTATTCAAAGCGCTGATTTCTGGATGGATTGTTTTGTGCGCAGCAACAGTATTAAATTGGGGGGAAATGCTTTAAAGCAGCCAATCCGGTTGGCGGCAATTAGTTGGCTTCGGCTTCGACACTTCTGACCCTGTTGAGTAGTTTTGTGATCAGCCGTTGAAGGTCAGGAATCTCAAAAGGCTTCATCAGTCGCTCCATTTGAGAAGTCTGCCCCCAGCTTTGAATCATGGTTGCGTCAGAATAGCCAGTGCAGATGATGATCGGAATTTCCGGTCGACTTGCTTTGATTTTTTCTGCCAAGTCTACTCCAGAAAGATTGGGCATAGAATAATCAGTAATAATGATATCAAAAGCGCCTGGTTGAGTGTGAAATGTTTCCAACGCTGCTCTGGGATCAGAATAAACACTGATACTGGCTCCAAGCGCGCCGAGTTTTCGTTTCAAAATACTCAATATTGCCGGTTCGTCATCTACGATCATGACTTTTCTACCCAGTAAGCCCACGCGAGCTTCGGGAGCGCTACGCTCATTGATTCCTGTATTTGTCTTTGAAAAGCGCTGATCCACTTGGTCAGATGTTGCGGTTTCATCATTGGCTAATACTCCAGCCGGAAGGGAAAGGATCAATTTTGTGCCTTGATTTGGCTCGCTTAGAGCCTGGATGAAACCGCCATGACTCTTAACTATTCCGTGGCAGACTGACAATCCAAGCCCAGAACCTTGCCCGACAGGCTGGGTAGTGAAGAAGGGATCAAATATATGTTCCAGGTTTTCCTGACTGATGCCTGGACCATCATCCTGGATGATGATTCGGGTCCAATGAGGAATGATACCAGCCGATTCATTGAGGTGGCTTATTTCTGTGTCGGTTTCCTGCTCAGGCTCAGAACACATTTCCAATTCAATGAAGATATTTCCATTTATTCCCTTCAGGGCGTTGTAGGCGTTTTCCAGAATATGGATAACAACGAGCTTGATTTGGTCAGGATCTCCTTCAATCAGGCAGTCTTTTAGGCTGGTTGAATCGTCAAAATGCACCTGGACATTCTTTGGAGCTGGAGCTGCCTGGAGCGCTCGTTGAATCGTTTCCTGCGCCGACATCCGTTTCTTCCTGGGGAAACTTTGTTGGCTGAAATAGAGCATTTTAGAAACCAGATCCCTGGCCCTCCTGGATCCTGCCAGTATTTCCTGCAAGTACGATTCGGTGTCTTGAGGATTTCTGTGTGAGTCCAGCGCTATTTCAGTGTATCCAATAATTCCCGCCAGAATGTTATTGAAATCATGAGCAACTCCCCGAGCCAACGCTCCAATGGCTTCCAGTTTCTGGGACTGCCGGGTTCGTGACTCATAGGCCACTTGCTTGGAAACATCGCGCTCCGTCGCCACGTAAAAGGTGGTACGCCCTTCCTCATCTCGCACGGGCGTAATGGTGGCATCCGTAATGCATTCCACCCCACTCTTTGTGTTGTTGACCAAACGGCCTGTCCAGGTGTTGCCCAGCTTGAGGGCGTTCTGGATGGCCGAGAATACCCCCTCCTCCTGGTCATCACTGCGGAGGAATCGCGTATCCTTTCCGATTACTTCGGCCGCAGAAAAACCGAATATACTCTCGAAGGCAGGGTTCACGTACTCAATCCTGCTGTCGGTGTCCGCGAATATGATGGCGTCGGCCGTCTGTTCGACGGCCACCGCGATGCGGCGGATTTCTACATCTCGGGCGATGCGATCAGTAATGTCACGGAAGGTGGCGCCCGCACCGCGAACCTGCCCCTGCTTGTCGGTGAGGGGCCGAG
>JAUIHU010000161.1 GCA_030432175.1 Verrucomicrobiia bacterium
ATACACCATGCGAACACCGTTTCCGGACTCAGGTTTCTTGGAAGGAAAGATACGACGAGGACCCTCGTAATCCATGCCCAAGCCCCATTGCGCGATATCGAAGTGATGCGCTCCCCAATCCGTCACACCACCACCGCCATACTCACGATAATGACGCCAGGCCGGGTAGTGATTATGCACACCCCGCGGACTCAGCACGGAGCTGAACGGCCGTTTGGGAGCCGGACCGAGCCATAAATCCCAGTCCAGTCCCTCAGGAGCGGCCTTTTCTTCCAACTGACACCAATCCGAAGGACCGCCCACGCTGACTTGTACTTTTTCAACCTTACCGATCCGCCCGTTTCGAACCCATTCGCAAACTTCTTTGAATGATCCGGATGAGCGCTGTTGGCTTCCGACCTGAAAGACGCGGCAGTTTTCGCGGGTGGCATTGACCAGCGCTCGGGCCTCAAGGATGGTGTTGGTCAGAGGTTTTTCACAGTAAATATCTTTGCCGGCGCGGGCGGCAGCAATGCCTATCAAGGCATGCCAGTGGTCAGGTGTGGCAATGACAACAGCGTCTATATCCTCGCGAGCCAGGAGTTCTCTGAAATCATTGTACGCCGCGCAACCTTTGAACGATCCGGACTTTTTGGCGTAATGATCATTCACGCGTTTCTGATGATGTTCGCGGCGGGTGGTATCGACATCGCAAACGGCTACGATTTGAACATTGTCACGTCGCATGAAACCTCCCAGCAAACCACCGCCTTGTTTACCAACGCCGATGACTCCCATGGTGATTCGCTCACTCGGCGCTGGGGTTTGAGAGTTTTGCGCAGAGGCTGGATGAAGTCCTGACGGAATAATTGTTGCAGCTCCCAGCGCCGTAATCCCCTGTTTCAGAAATGAACGACGAGAGGACGTTCCCTGAGTTGATTGAATTGTTTTCATGGTGTGTTGTGAATCATAAATAAATTGGTGTAGAATCCAATGCGAAAAAACGGGCGCCTTGCTCTTGGTATCCTGATGACACCAGAATTATTTATATCCAGATTCGCTACGTTCGGTTCAGTTGAATCCGCCAGTCCTTTAGTGGATCAAGTGACTGCTCTGATTCTGTTAGTAGGGATCGGGATGGGAACGCTGACTGTGTTTCGAAAGCTGACGATTCCATATACCGTGATTCTGGTAGCTATCGGGATGATTCTGCGAGAGGGCATGGAACTCTGGCCGCAATTCAGGATTTTCGAAAGTGTGCAACCAGAGCCTGAAGCGATTTTGTTTATACTGCTTCCGGTATTGATATTTGAATCGGGACTCAATCTGGATGCGCGTAGGGTGTTTCGAAATCTTCCACCAACATTGACCATGGCCATCCCGGCGTTGTTTTTGTCGACTGCCATGATTGGGGCAGCTATGTGGTGGGGGCTGGAAATGGACGCAAAAATGGCCTTGGTCTTTGGCGCGTTGATATCGGCAACGGATCCGGTGGCAGTGATCGCTATTTTCAGAGAACTGGGCGCTCCGAAGCGATTGATGGCGTTGGTGGAAGGGGAGTCATTACTCAATGATGCCACCGCGATAGTTTTGTTTCATTTACTGTTGGGGTTGAGTTGGTCGGCAGGGTTCAGTTGGATGGATGGGGGTGAAGCAATTGGAGAGTTTTTATTTGTTTTCTTTGGAGGGGCGTTGGTTGGGGGAAGCATCGGCTGGGTTGGGAGTCGAATCCTGGCTCGGATCCGAAATGAGGCGTCGGCTGTCGTTGGCGTCTCCTGCGTGCTGGCCTATTTCAGTTTTATGGTGGGGGAACATTGGCTGCATGTTTCCGGCATTATGGCGGCGGCAGGCTCGGCAATGACATTGAGCGCTTTGGGCTCACCTGTCCTAGGGAAAGGCGCGCATGCATCTTTGGAAAGCAGTTGGGAATTTCTGGCTCTGGTCTGCAATACACTGTTGTTTTTGTTTGTTGGATTGATGGCTCCCATAGCGGAACTGGTGTTAAATGCCGGGCCGATTCTATTTGCTGTTCTGGTTGTTCAGCTTTCGCGGGCGGTCTTGGTTTACACGCTTCCTCAATGGGCGTCCCGACAATTTGGGCTGCCGGATATTTCGCTCGGTGAACGACACATTATTTTCTGGGGAGGATTGAAAGGTGGGCTGGCCATCGCGATGGCGTTGTCGATTCCTGAGGAAATTCCGGGAAGAGTCCAGATACTGAACCTGACTTTGGGTGTCGTGATTTTTACATTGCTGGTAAATGCAACGACGATTCGCCCTCTGATTCAATGGCTGGGACTGACTCAGTTGACTCAGGATGAAAAGGCGCAACTTACCAAGGGAGCCACACAAGCATTAGAGCAGGCGGATAAATATCTGAACCGCTTCCGTCGCATTGGCATTCTCTCCAGATCTGGACACCATCGCACGAGGAACGAGATGAACCGGGTATTGGGGGCTGAAATGAATCTCGAGTCAGCCGAAGCTGATAAGGAATCCTCTTTCATTGAATTGCTTCAGATTGAAATGGATTCCCTCAAATCGTTTTACCATGCAGGGGTGATTCCGCAGGCGCTGTATCTGGATTTGCAGAATGAATTGAGGAAAGAGCTGGATCAGGTTCGGAAGCAGGTTGCTCCGGAGATCAAACCGGTAACTCCTTTCTTTGGGTGGCTGGAGCGTTTGACATTAAAACGATTTCGAGAAAAAAACTGGGCAATTCCCTGGATGGCCCGATACCAGAATTCACGTGTAGCGCGTCGGATGATGCGGTTGATGACTCGACTGATTTTGACACAGACAGCGTTGGAGGAATGGGAAGAACGGTATGAAGATCGCGATGAAGAGCAGAATCGAGTTTTGGATCATTATCAGAGTCTGCAGAATCAACGTTTGCAAGAAGTGGAAACGGTTCGCGAGGATTTTCCCGAGTTCTTTGCCTCATTTGAAGCACGCATGGCCTTGAAAACGGCTTTGAGTCGAGCCCTGGTTGTCATTGAAGAAGAGTGGAATCGCGGGGGAATTGATTCCAGGGCTTTTGCGATTTTGGAAAATCGGATCTCTGACGCATTGGATCAGGCTCGGATCGAAGAAAAACAACCGGTTGCTATTGGTATTGAGCACTTTATTGAGATTTTTCCGTTGTTTGAAAATCTTCCCCAAGAAGCCCGAGAGCGCATTACTCGCATGGCGACACGGGTCGAGTTTCTAGCCAACGACATAATAATCGGCCAGGGGGATTCTGGAGATGCGTTGTACATCATCGCCAAGGGTAAGGTTCAGGTGAGCCGAATCACTCGTAAGAAGTATGCGCAAAGTCTGGCAACATTGGGACCTGGTGATTTTTTTGGAGAAACCGCTTTGCTGGGGGCTTCACGTCGCACCGCAACGGTGAAAGCTTTGACCGCTTGTGTGCTGGTGCGAATCACTCGGGAATCAGCATTGCGCCTGGGTCGTGAATTTCCGCAAATCGGTGAAAAGTTGAATGATGCCAAAACTTTGAGAGCTCAACAGAAAAAGGAAGCGAAACGTACAATTCATCAAAAATGACAAAATAAGTTTGTTTTTGGACAAAACATGGTTAGTCGACTTGTGCTGATCTGTGCAGTTTAGAAGGATGACCAATCATAGCTCAGCAATAAAGCCCGACACGTCTGATTCCAGCTCGCAGCGCTCAATGCCAGCGAGAGAGATTTCCGCTGAACCGAGTTCTAGTTCGACTTCGGTAGCCCAAGCCTCCAAGGATTCCTCTAAAGTCGCCAAAAAAGAATGCAATTGCGGAAACTGCGCCTGCAAAGACAAGATGAAAGCGATTCGCGGATGATTTCATTTTTCTTTTTGCGCTAGCCTCCTGAGTGTTTTTATATTCCGATTATGTTCTCCCGGATCCATCCTATTAATTTTGGCAGGCGAGTTATCGGATCCTTGTGCTCTCATTTGACCTTGGCTGTCCCAGAGGTTGTTACTTTTTGGACGGTTACGCTATTGATGGTTCCAGGGTCCTCTTGGGGTAAACAGGGTGATGAGATCAGCTTCGCTAAAGATATTCGCCCGATTCTCAATGACAACTGCGTTGCTTGTCATGGTGGAGTGAAGCAGGCCTCACGGTTGTCTCTGATTTATCGAGATAAAGTTCTTCAACCAGCCAAGAGTGGTGAAATCCCGGTGGTACCGGGTGATCCGGTAGCTTCTGAATTGATACGACGGGTAGCCTCCGAGGATCCGGATGTGCGGATGCCACCACCGGATCATGGTCCGGCGTTGGATGCCAGATCGATTGAGCTGTTAACAGAATGGGTGGGAGCTGGAGCGGAGTGGGAAGAGCATTGGGCGTTTGTTCCGCCTCGCAGTCCGGATTTGCCAGAAGCAGGTTCAGATTGGGCGAATCAGGGATTGGACTTTTTTGTGCAAGATCAGATGGCAGAGCAAGGACTGGAGCCGGCTCCGGAAGCTGATCGATTGCAGTGGCTGCGTCGTGTTAGTTTTGACCTGACAGGATTGCCACCTTCAAAAGAACTCACTGACAGCTTTCTAAATGATTCCAGCCCGGACGCGCATGAACGGGTTGTGGATGATTTGTTGCAGTCCGAAAGTTATGGAGAGAGATGGGCGGCGTTATGGTTGGATCTGGCGCGTTACGCGGATTCTCAGGGATATGAAAAAGATGGAGGTCGGATCATCTGGCCGTACCGGGATTGGTTGATTCGGGCATTTAACAATGACATGCCTTACGACGAGTTTACCCACCGTCAATTGGCTGGGGATCTCTTACCTGAGGCGACACTTGAAGACTGGATCGCCACCGGGTTTCATCGAAACACTCCTACCAATACGGAGGGCGGTACGGATGATGAAGAGTTTCGAATCTCGGCAGTTCTGGATCGAGTGGGCGCCACCTGGAAAGTTTGGCAAGGGGTTTCGTTTAACTGTGTTCAATGCCATTCACACCCATACGATCCGATTGAGAACAAAGAATTTTACCAGTTTTATTCCTTCTTCAATACGAGTAAAGACTGGGATTTGCGATCGGATGAACCCAAGTTGGCGGTTCCCAAAGACCCAGAAGATTTTGCAACTGCCAAGCGATTAGATCAGGAAATGCAGGCGTTGAGATCCGCTCGAGTCGCAAGAACCCGGGAGATGGTTCGAGCCACGAGTAAATGGGAATCTTTGCAACCAACGCGATATGAATCTGACAAGATGACGCAGCTGGTTTTGAAGCAAGCTGAGACGGGTGAATATGAAGTTTGGACGCAGGGCACCGTTTCACACAACTCACGGTTCACGCTCGAATTTCCAGCGCCGGAGCAATCCGAAGAAATTACAGCCCTGCGACTGGATGTTTTGCCAAAAGACATGGCGAAGGCGTTGTACACCCCCGAACTCGGGTTTGTGATCACTCATCTGGAGGCGAGAATCATGACGCACGAGGATCGCTTACAGGAAGCTGAATTGGAATTGAATGAAACCTTGCGTAAGGAAAAAGGAGAAGAGAAAGACCCTACCGCTCCGGAAATTGAGCCAGGAACGCTGGTTCGCTTTAAAGTGGCTTTTGGAGATGACAGCAATCCATTTGACTGGCCTGAGGATACATTGAATCGGAACAATCGTGGATGGGGAGCGAATCCCAGAATTTCACATCAACGAACCCTGGTTTTGGTTCCGGAAACGCCGATAAAGACAACAGACTGGGCTGTGGATACCCGGTTGAGACTGGTACTGGATCATCGCGGCGCTCCCAAAGACTTGGCGCAATTGGTAACAGACCGCAGCCGATATCTTGTGACTGACGATCCTGCCTGGACAGAACGCGTCGCCAGTCAGGAATTTGCTGATGAGCAGGAGCTTTGGGCTGAATTGAATCAACAGCGGAAAGAAATCCCGTCCGTGCAAACATTGGTGATTCAGGAGCAGGATCCGGAGGTCAATCGTGAAGCGGCAGTATTTATTCGAGGGAACTGGTTGAGTAAAGGGCAACCCGTTGAGCCTGGGATTCCTAATTTGTTTTTAGCTAATGCAAAGAACAATCCATCCAATCGGCTGGAGTTGGCTCGCTGGTTGACTTCCCGTGAGAATCCATTGACTGCAAGGGTGGCAGTCAATCGCATTTGGTACAACCTGTTTGGTCGCGGCATCGTGACTACCTTGGAAGATTTTGGCAGTAGTGGCGCTAAACCTTCGCATCCGGAATTATTGGATTACCTGGCAGTTCGCTTCCAAACCGATTTGGGTTGGAGTATGAAGTCGTTGCTGAAGGAAATTGTTTTGTCTTCGACATACCGTCAGGATTCAAGAGGCACGATGGCTTCCCGACAAATGGATCCGGATAACCAATGGCTGTCACGAGGTCCACGTTTGCGGCTGACAGCGGAGATGGTGAGGGATAACGCATTGAGTGTTTCCGGCCTTTTATCCCAAGAAATGTATGGACCGCCGGTGATGCCCTGGCAGCCGGAAGGCATCTGGAACGCGGCTCGCAGTTCCATGAAGTGGAGATTGTCCGAAGGTGGCGATCAATATCGACGCGCTATATACACATACTGGCGGAGATCCAACCCGTATCCGAGCATGATCCTGTTCGACACTCCAAACCGGTTGGTTTGTTCCGCTAAGCGTGAGCCCACCAACACGCCACTGCAAGCGCTGGTGACATTGAATGATCCGGTGTACATGGAATGCGCACGAGAGCTGGCTGACTTGTTATTTGAGAATGCTCCTGAGGATTCTGACATGGTTTCCTTATTGAAGCAGGGATTCGAGCGTGTCACTGGAAAAGTCGCTCAAACTGAAGACATTGAAGACCTCCGTCAGCTTTATGATGTGGCGGTTGAGCATTACCAATCCGACACTGAAGCCAGCAGCGCAGTCGCTGAGAGTCCGAGAAAAGCAGCCCTGACATTGGTAGCGAATGCATTGCTGAACCTGGACATGGTCCTGACCAAATAAGCCATCATGAACCCATTTGATTTTCCAAGTCCCAACGAAACCCTGCTCAACGAAACCCGGCGACATTTTCTGACCCGGAGTATTGCCGGACTCGGAGCCCTTTGGTTGACCAGTCAGGGCTACGCAGTTTCGGAATCCGGAGTGAAACGAAACTCCGCTAAACCCAGCGCTCCACTGGCTCCTCATTTTCCCGGGAAAGCCAAACGGGTGATCTATCTGCACATGACCGGATCACCCAGTCAGTTGGATTTGTTTGATTACAAACCCACACTGGAGAAGCTGAATGATCAGGAATGTCCGTCCATGTTTCTGGAAGGGAAAAGATTTGCGTTTATCACTGGAGTTCCTTTGCTTCTGGGACCCCAATATCCATTTCATCAGGAAAAGAAAACCGGACAGTGGATCTCCGACCGATTGCCTTATCTGGAAGAGTGCATGGACAAGATTTGTTTGATCAAGTCCATGCGATCCGAACAGTTCAATCATGCGCCCGCGCAGTTGTTATTGCACACCGGTAACCAGAATCTCGGCTACGCCAGTTTGGGAGCCTGGGCTTTATATGGACTTGGCAGTGAGAATGAGAACATGCCCGGGTTTGTTGTGTTGCTCTCCGGCGGGCAAAGTCCAGATGCAGGGAAAGCGGCTTGGGGCAGTGGATTTTTACCGAGCGTCTATCAGGGAGTTCAGTGTCGTGGAAAAGGGGACCCGGTGCTCTTTCTTTCCAATCCACCGGGAGTGAATCGTTCGATGCGTGAGAAAGTGATTCAGGCTGCCAACCGCATCAATCGCCGAACCTATCAGGAAATGGCTGATCCGGAAACACTGACCCGCATCTCACAATACGAGTTGGCGTTTCGAATGCAGATGGAAGCGACCGAAGCGATGGACATTTCCAAAGAAAGGGAATCCACGCTCGAACTTTATGGGGCGCAACCCGGAGCGGAGAGTTTTGCCAATAACTGTCTACTTGCCAGACGATTGGTGGAACGCGGAGTGAGATTTGTCCAACTCTATGACTGGGGTTGGGATCACCACAGTGGCTTGGATTCCAGCTTCCCGAACAAGTGTCGTCAAATCGACCAACCCATGGCGGCGCTGTTGAAAGACCTGGACGCTCGCGGATTGCTGGAGGATACACTGGTGATTTTCAGTGGCGAATTTGGCCGAACACCGATGCAGGAAAACCGTGGAGGAGTGAAAGCTTCCTCACCTGGCCGCGATCACCACATTGACGCCTTTACTCTGTGGATGGCTGGGGGTGGAGTGAAAGGTGGAATCAGTTACGGAGAAACCGACGACATTGGATTTGGGGTCGCGAAAGATCCGGTGGAGATCCGCGACTTTCATGCGACGGTCATGCAGCAGCTGGGCATTGATCATTCCAAACTGACTTTTCCATTTCAGGGTTTGAACCAGAGGCTGACCGGGGTGAAAGAAACCCGAGTGGTTCGAGAGATCCTGACTTGATTCCTACACCGTTCCGGGTTGTGTTAATCCACGTCGTTGAGTCCAGGTTGATTCAAGCCGGATTCGCGGCGTGGATTTATTTTATCCTGATATGAGTGGAACATTTATTTGGAATCATGAGTCGCCGGCGCAACCAGTCGCACCGCATATGGCGTTGGCGCGATTTTTGGAAAACCGCGAT
>JAUIHU010000162.1 GCA_030432175.1 Verrucomicrobiia bacterium
TTTTTGCGCAGCACGGCGCGAGCCCGCTCCAGATTGATTTCGCGTAATACTTCGACATCCATAATAACAACGCCCTCAGCTGATATAGGCTTTCGCGGCGAAGTGTACAAGCAAAAAAACGCGAAATCGCTAACATTGTTTTGTCAAAATTCTTTGACTGCCCCCCCCTGGGTTCAAAATATCCATGCGGACATCAAGGCTACATCTGCCAGGGCTCTTCTTGAATCAAGTGGGATTTGGTTTCTAAAAAAGTGTAGAGTCTGAAGTCCAGTGGCTGAGATGGCGAAGGCGAATAGTATGCGGCTGGGGACCTGGTATTTTTCAGGAAGTCCCCAGTGAATGCCTGCCAGGGTTATCAGTATTACAGGGCCGATCCAACGTACGATTTTGGATCCATGGGGTTGCAAAGTAAAATAGCCTGACTGGTTTTGGCGCTGGTCTGTGGATTGGTCCCAACTGGCGATCAGGGCGCAGTTCTGGAAGTAGACTGTCGCCAATAGAGCGCCGCAAAGCGCGGTTGAGAAGGGAGCTAGCAGGAGTGGTCGCCATCCAAGCGGCACAATGGCCGCTCCGGCAAGAATCAAGCTGACGGAGAATTCCTTGATTGGCGCTTTTTGACGGAGCGTTTGCGCTTTGGGGGTGGATGCAATGTATCGGAAATAAAGAATGGCAATCGTTAACAGCGCCACTGCCATCCAAAAGATTTCAAAAGGAAAACTCACTAATCCGAACGCCGCTGAGGCCGCAGCTAAACCGAGTCCGGCCTGAATCAGCGCTCCCGAGTAACGCCGGGCAAATCGATGACGCACGGTAATCAGGCTGTTTTCTGGAATGCGTTGCGCGTCCAACCACCGGTCCAGAATGTATCCGGACCATATCCCGAGAAAGATCGAAGCGCAGGCCCCAGGATCCACCTGAGTATTATAATGAGCGCTGAAAAGCAGCGTCCAACCCAGGATCACCAAGGGCGCGTCCAATCCCAGGACGTTTGGCCATTGACTCCAGGGGATGGGACGCTGCTCCTGTTTCATGATTTTCGCTCAGCCATCAATCCAGTTCAGCGCCGCATCCAGTCTTTTCAGACATTCTTCTCTGCCCAGGACGACCATCAACGGGTACAGGTCCGGGCCGGTTTTGGATCCGGTCAGCGCCAGTCGCGTCGGTAACATGACTTTCCCCATCTTGACTCCCAGTTCTTTGGTCAACGATTTGACACGCGCAGCAAGTTCTCCGGATTCAAATGGATCCTGCTCAGCGATCGCCTGTCGCAGCGCGTTCAGTATCGGTTTCAGGTCCGCATTGAAAGTTTGAGTTTTCAGTTCCGGGTCTATCTGAACCGAGTCAACAAAGTAAGCTTGAGCAAATGAATAAATCTCTGAGAAGTTTTTAATCTTTTCGCGACAGGTGTCTAAAGCGGATTCGATATATTCACTGGATCGCCCTTCCAGTTGAGCGCCTTGTTTTTCCAGTTCCGGTCGGGCCAGTTCTGCCAATCTGGCGCTGGACATGGATTTAATATGCTCGGTGTTGGCCCAGTTCAACTTATCGATATCAAATCTCGCAGCGCTTCGAGCAATAGCTGGCAGGTCAAAGAGTTCCACAATTTCCTGAGGTGTGAAAATCTCCCGATCCTGTTTAGGGGACCATCCCAACAGCGACAGGTAATTCACCACACCTTCAGGAGAATAAGCGTTATCGATGTAAGGCAGCATCGAAGCGCCGTCATCGCGTTTGCTCATCTTGGATCCGTTTGCGTTCAGGATCAGTGGGATGTGCGCAAACTTCGGCGGCTCTACCCCAAAGGCTTCAAATAGTTTCAGGTGCTTGGGTGTGTTGGACAAATGATCTTCACCGCGAATGACATGTGTGATGCCCATTTCCAGGTCATCAATAACGTTCACCAGGTGAAAGACTGGTTTGCCGTCTGAGCGCAATATTACAAAGTCCGGATCCGCCTTTTCGCGGTCCGGCATTTCCCGAACCACATCACCAACGACGAGATCCTTCACCGTCACCGGATCCGTCGTCATTCGAAATCTCACCGCTCCTTCTTTCTCGTAAGCCAAGTCCTGACTCAGGAGTTTCTCGACGTATTTCTGATAAATGGCAGTGCGCCGGGATTGGAAGTAAGGTCCACGATCTCCCTTGGACGCATACGGATCTTCGGGAGTTGGGGCCGGACCTTCATCCCAGTCCAGTCCAAGCCAGGACAGACCACGCAGGATCAGTTCCACGGCCTCCTGACTGTTTCTGGCATCATCGGTGTCCTCAATTCGCAGCACAAACTTTCCGCCTGTATGCCGCGCATACAACCAATTAAACAACGCCGTGCGGGCTCCGCCAATGTGCAGGAATCCGGTTGGGCTGGGAGCAAATCTGACTCGTATGGAACTCATTGAATTGTTTTGGATTCTCGATCGTTCGGTCTTGGTATTTGTAAAGGTTAATCAGCTTACAAGCAGTTCAACTATCTCACTATCTCTATCTCACACAGGCTGCTCCTATTTTGATGAACTCTTCTAATATTTAATCATCAATCAATCTACAATTGTCTGAAGCGCCTGAGTGATTTCATACAATCGTTGTAGTCTCGGCGTTTCAACTCCGGCTTTCTGTGCGTGCCTCAGGGGTTCACCAAACAAAGCCTCCACTTCCAGAGGACGGCCTTCTTCAAAATCAACCACAGTGGAAGCCCGGTACGGTCCCATGATCCCGCGAGTCCGTTCGATTTGTTGATCCGCCAGTCCTGGGTCAATCGGATACCCAATCTGGGTAGCCGTAGCGATGACTTCGTGCATCAATTCGCGTGCCAGTTTTTCGCCGAGATCCGACGCCAACAGGACTTCAGTGTTAATGCCTTGTGGTTTGCCGGTTTCGGGGTTGAGTTCAGGTTCATACTGCTTACGCAAATCTGGTTCTTCAAACGCTTCCAGACCCACCGAGCCCGCAACACCCAATCCATTGAACGGCACATTCCAGACCAGCTTTTCCCAATGAGCTTGAGCGAGATTCTCGGCTACTTCACACTTGCTTTGAGCTGCGTTAAAAATCGCAGACAAGGTATTCGCGTTTTCTCCAGAGAGGCGGTTATATTCTCCAAGGACTATTTTTCCATGAGCGATGTGGTGGATCACTCCCGGCTCCAGACGATTGAGGCAGACAAAACAAAGTCCACCATAAATATTTTCTTCCGGGAATAATTCAGCCAGAGCTTCTTCGTTTCCTAATCCGTTCTGCAGGGTAAGAATCCAAGTCTTAGGTCCAACCAATGGACGAATCAATCGCTCAAACTGGCTGTTGGCTGTGGTTTTCAAACCAATGACCACCAGATCGCAGACCCCGATTTCTTCCGGATCTTTTGCTGCGTGCGGGAAAACCCGGAAATCGCCGGACGGACTGATGATTTGCACTCCATTATCCCGCACTGCTTCATAATCAGAGCGGAGCAGGAAATGCGTCTGATGTCCGGCCTGCTGCAATCGCGCTCCGTAAAAACTCCCTAAAGCGCCGCAACCGACCACCCCAATTTTCATCGAACTCGGTTTCATAAAAGGAAAAACGCCTGAGGGTCGCGTTGCGCCCACAAGCGTCTGCAAAGAAATATTACGATCCGACGGACCGATTTCCAGTGAAAAAAATCAATTAGTTACCGAGAACTGCGTCTTTGCAGGCCTTGGAGATACGGAATTTCACGGCCTTACCAGCTGGGATTTCCATAGGTTCTCCAGTGGCTGGGTTACGTCCGGTGCGAGCTTTGCGGTCCACGAGCACCAGTTTGCCGATTCCAGGAAGGGTGAAGGAATCCTTGGCGTTGTCGTAAGCCAGTTGGGTCAATTGATCAAGAATAGCGGTGACATCTTTTTTAGCGACGCCGGTTGCTTCGGAGAGTTCGGTAGTGATTTGAGATTTTGTCAGTGGTTTTCCCATAAGTTTATTTTTCTATTATTGGCGATTGAATAATAATTGCTAATAAAACCTTGTCCCAGACACCAGAAATTTCGTTCCAGGAGCCCGCTTCAGGAACTTGTCATTGATTCCTCGGACAATTGTTCAACCTTTCTATCCAGGCAATCCATTAAAGTGGGCTGAACGTGATCCGCAATTAACCTGAATCTCGAATCCCTAGCAAGCGAAAATCGCGTAAAATGGCGTTTTTACAGGGATTTGCGCAGTTGGATCAGGTGAGGATCCCGTGCTGGACGTTTCCATGAACATCAGTCAGACGAAAATCTCTACCGGCGTAACGGTAGGTCAAAGCGGTGTGATCCATTCCCAGCAGATGCAGAATCGTAGCGTGAAGATCGTGAATATGAGTCCTGTTTTCTACTGCAATCCCGCCCGTTTCGTCGGTAGAACCATATCGGATTCCTCCACGAACCCCGCCTCCGGCCATCCAGACGGTGAATCCACGGTTGTTATGGCGCCGACCGTCATCGCCCTGTCCATCCGGTGAACGCCCAAATTCTCCTCCCCAGACCACCAATGTGTCCTCCAACATGCCTCGTTCCTGCAAATCAGTCAGCAGGGCGGAAATGGGTTGATCAATGCCTTCACAGTTGGCCGCCAGTCGTTTGCTGAGATTGTCATGGTGATCCCACCCATTGTGATTGATTTGAATAAATCGCACTCCAGCTTCGGCCATCCTTCGCGCCATCAGACATTGAGTTCCGAAATTTCGAGTCGATTTTTCATCCACTCCGTACCGGGCACGGATGTATTCAGGTTCTTTCTGCAAATCAAAAACCTCCGGAGCGGCAGTTTGCATTCGAAACGCCAACTCGTAGGATTCTATGACCCCTTCGAGTTCCGGACTTTGCTGCTGCCAGTCCAGTAAGTCACGGTTCATGGACTGGATCAGGTCCAGTTGTCGTCGCTGCGTGGCGCGGTCGAGGCGTTTATTGCGGATATTGGCCATGGATTCGCCATTGGTTTGTGCCCGAACGCCCTGAAAACTGGCTGGAAGAAATGCTGAACCGTAATTCTGCGCGCCTCCGAGTCGGTTGTTGGGGTT
This sequence comes from Verrucomicrobiia bacterium, assembly GCA_030432175.1. Taxonomy (GTDB): domain Bacteria; phylum Verrucomicrobiota; class Verrucomicrobiia; order Limisphaerales; family JAUIHU01; genus JAUIHU01. The sequence continues at coordinate 5,012 of JAUIHU010000162.1, forward strand.
AATCGTCACGAAACCGGGAAGGCTCTGATTTTCGGTTCCCAGACCGTAAAGGATCCAGGAACCCATACTCGGCCGGACAAAATTAGCGCTGCCGGTGTGCATCAGAATCGTTGCCTGAGGATGCGCTGGATTGTCGGTGTACATCCCGTTCAGCAGGCATAGTTTATCCGCGTGCCTGGAAAGATTCGGAAAAACCTCTGAAATCATCAATCCGCTCTGGCCTTGAGGAGTGAACTTGAACTCGGGAGCCAGAAGCCTGGACTTCTTTCCTTTGGCTCCATCATCGCCGCCATTGTTCATTCCGCCTGCGCGTAAGAGTTCCGGTTTGTAATCAAATGTATCCAGATGACTCGGGCCGCCCTGCATGAACATGAAGATCACCCGCTTGGCGCGAGGCTGAAAATGTGGCGCTTTAGGAGCCAATGGATTGGTAAATCCATCGGTGTCATTCAGCCCCGACGAAATGCTCGAAGCGCCGGCTGCCTTGGTTACCGAGGAAGCCAACGCCGAAAATGCAAGATAGCCAAAACCACAAGCAGCAGTCTTTAAGGCGTTCCGGCGAGACAAAGGGGCTGGAGCAATTCGTTTCATGACAGGCAAAAAGGTGGAACAATAAATAATCGATATCCAAACAAGCTCAGAAAAGCCATCACAAAACAATATGATCCCAATCCCTATTTTAATTTTTATTCAGAACAAGGTGATTTATCCCGAATCTCCTGATCTGTCGGCGCATGCAGCGTTCCTACCTTCAGTTCATCAGGGAGCTTGAAATGGTGAGGATGCGCAGAGGCGAGGTTCAGGATGGATTGGCCGGCAATAATATGAAAACTCTGCGCCCAGGCGAGAGGCGTGTTATGACCGGGCTCGCCATCGACATACATTTCCGGAACAAAGCCGACGTCAGGTGTCATGACTCGTTCCAAAGCGGCAAAGTACTGCGTGGCTTTATTGAAGTAAGCCACCCGTTCTTCCCAGGAGAAATGAATGGTGTTTCGCGCAGCGTCAAAATCAATGCCATGCTCGGCAAATTTTACGTAGCAAATCGCCAGCCAGGCCAGTCCCAGCGGCCATTGCGCCGGATCTCCATCCGCATGTTGTGTGCCTTTGCCAATGTACTTGTCGTGTGGATTACGAATCACCCCATAAGGCCGAACCAGATGGGTTTCGATTTGATCCAGAATCATCCGTTTGGTTTCCAAATCGACAATATTGTAGGGCCAGATCAGGCTCATTTGGGCCAGGTCATAGGGACGAGAATCGGACTCCCGAGGCAAAAGACGTCCGAGCGACTTGTACCCTTCCGCAATCATCCGTTCACTCACTGGCACATGAACGCCGAGTTCGACATTTCGCGGATACTTGTAGTTATAAAATCCCTGATCAAACCACATCATCAATCCACCCAGCACGGCTCCAAAGCTGCTGGAGTGTTCTTCCGGACCTTCCTCCCACATGCCATAATCGGATTCAAAGCCCATGTTAAAAATGTAATCCCGGATGTGCGCGACCAACGTGTAGTCTTCCCGACTGAACTCAAATCCAAACCCTTTCTTGATCAGGTCGCCCATCTTGTACATGAACAACCCAAACACATCCAACTGGTGGTGTCCCCACTCGTCCGTCAGACTATTGAATGTCGTTGGATGCACCCGCGCTGGCATAAATAATCCCCGTTGACTGTGAATGTCCGGTTTAATGATGGACGCGTCGATAATGATCCGGTGGTAGCGTTTGAAAATCTCCAGCGCCAATCGGTAGCTCTGAATCAGTTTGTCGAAGCAGCCGACGTATTCGTTGGCGTAGCTGGCATACAGAATATCCCGGATCCAATATACGTTGTACGCATCGCCAGCGCCGTCATCCCCGGCGTACAGGCTGGCGACATATCCGCCGTTGACCTTTCGCATCTTTTCGAGATTGCTGTATGAACGCCGGATTCGTTGCTCTAAGGGCAGTGAGTGAAATGCAGTAGTAGCCATGTTTCTAGTCAATAGGTCAGTCCCATCCAAAGAACCCTATTGGCGCTGATTGTTCGTTTTGGCAAGAACCAAGCAAAGTGAAGTGAATTAAAAATTAAAAATCAGGATTTATCTGCTACTCTTCTCCCATGAAAATCAAAGCCAACGCACAAACCTCATCCCGTCGATCATTCCTCCAATCCGTTGCCGCCGGTTCTCTGGCTGTCGGGTCAGCGCCATTGCTCAATTCAACAGCAGAAGCAGCCGAAACGCCGGTCGCTGCAAAATCCCGGATCAAGCTCGGGATCTCTACTTATTCCTACTGGCACTTTCGGGATCCGAAAACACCGATTGAAACCGTAATTGATCGCGCTGCGGCTTTGGGCGTGGAAGGAGTAGATATTCTGCATCGTCAGATGGATTCGGAGGAAATCCCGTACCTGCAGAAGCTCAAGCGACATGCGTTTGTGAATGGAGTGGATTTGATTTGTCTTTCGATTCACCAGGACTTTGTTTCTCCAAATGCAGAGGATCGCGAAAAAGCGATTCAGCACACCATTCGCTGCATTCGGCTGGCGCATGAAATGGGAATTCCCAGCATTCGATTGAACTCCGGACGTTGGGGAACCGTGCGTTCCTTCAATCGCCTGATGGAATTGCGAGGTGAAGAACCGCCATTGGAAGGCTACACACTGGACAACGCATTTGAGTGGTGCATTGATTCGATCAACAAATGCCTGGAAGCGGCAGCTCGTTACGGAGTTGTGTTGGCGCTGGAAAATCATTGGGGGCTCACCCGGACTCCTGAAGGACTGTTGCGGATTGCGAAGGCGATTGATTCTCCGTGGTTGGGTGTATTGATGGATACCGGGAATTTCCTGGAAGAACCGTATGACAAACTGGAAATGATCGCTGACCGCGCGGTGTTTGTGCAGGCCAAGACCTATTATGGCGGCGGCGAGTGGTACACATTGGATTTGGATTATCCAAGAATTGGGCAGATTTTGAAGAATGTGAATTACAGTGGGTACGTTTCCATTGAGTTTGAAGGCAAGGCTCCTTACGAAGAAGGGGTGAGCAAGAGCGTGGAGATGTTGCGGGCGGCTTTGAGTTAGATGCTTCGGCATTAATTATTAGAATACTCGTGATTACCGAATAGTGGAGTAGTCCAATATTCAAGCATGAGATTCAGGAAGGCGTTTTCTTTGGTTGAGGTTCTGGTGACGATTGGGATTATCATGATTTTGTTATCATTGATTCTTCCAGCGCTTTCCAGGGCCAAAGCCCGTGGAAGGAAAGTGGTGTGTCAAAACAACCTGCGCCAAATTGGGTTGGGGCTCCATATGTACGTGGATGACAACTCAAACCTCTATCCGTATTGGGTTAACCCGGCCGCTCCCGAGTTTGATGAAATAGTTGGCCCTGAAAATACCAGATACTGGTGGGCCAAGCTGTTGCCTTATCATCCTGTCAGCTGGCTTGCGCCGGGTTATCATTGTCCTGGATATCAAGGGGAGATTTTCGGAGAAATCGGGGCTCGTCCTCCTCTGGGGAGTTACGGATATAATGCGAG
>JAUIHU010000163.1 GCA_030432175.1 Verrucomicrobiia bacterium
GTTCAAAATTGTTGGATCCGCGTAAGCAGAATTTACAAAGACCGCCAGGCGATCAGCAATTACCAGTTTCTTAAACAAGCCCCAAAGAATTCGTAGGACGGCTTCCTTGGATGCCTTGAGATCAAAGGAGTGGCTGGACTTGAATTGTGGGATTAGACGGCCTGCTCGCTCAATTGGACCAGCAATCAATTGCGGAAAGAATGATACATAGGCAAAGAAAACCAATGGATCGTGCTCCGCTCGAATTCTGCCTCGGCCAATGTCCAGAGTATAGCTTAGCGTCTGAAAGGTGTAAAAGCTGATTCCAACAGGTAATACCCAATCTAAGTGGTGTAAATTGGTGTCGACACCTAGGGCCCTCAAAGACAACCTGGCAGAATCAATGAAGAAATTGTGATATTTAAAAATCAGCAGGAAGCCAAGGTTCACGGTCAGACTTGTACCGATCAGCATGCAACGGACTCTTACTTCTCGTGCCTTTTCTAATCGAAGACCCACGATGAAATCCACAGCCGAACTACAAAATAAAAGTCCTAAGAAACGCCAGTCCCACGTGGCGTAGAAGGCATAACTTACTAAAAGCAGAATACCATTGCGCCATTTTATCCGGTTATCTCCCTGAAGCAGGGTCCAATAAAGAATAAAGAAGGAACAGAAAGCAGCCCAGAAGTAAAAAGTGGCGAAACCCATGTAAATATTTTCTTTTATGTCTTGGTTCTCTCGGGTTAGGGAACAATACTCCCTGCGTAAGTTATGAGTTGCTGAAAGCCTTTGACTTATGACTTTGTTGACTAAAGCTGATTGAATAGAAGATGACGAGAATAATTTATTATTGTGTCATAAAATTGGCAAATTCATTATGTCAAGAATCACTATTTTATTGACCTGCCTAGTGTGCCTAGCGCCCTTGAGCTGGGTGTTGCCATTGAAATATCTGACTGCTCTCACTTTGGCTGCCGGATTTCCTCACGTTATTCTGGGATTGAAGTATTCTCGGCGCGGTCTTGAGCGAGCATGGCGCTCACCCAGGCCACGATTAGCGCTTCTTGTCTTCATGGGACTTACTCCGGTTACCTTCGCTGCGGAATGGAATGTTGAAATTTTAGTCATTTACTTCGGAATTCATCACGCGATCTCTGAAGTCTATTCTCGTGGGCCTTCAGTTTCAGGAGAGTCTAGAATAAACAGAGGCATCTATTGGTTACTCATTTTCGCTGGTTATCTCTTTGCATCTCGAGATGATTTATCTTTCATACCCAACCTTCCGGTTCTTTCCCTCGCTATCTTTGGAATATTATTAGCGTTACTTATTTACCGGATTTTCGATAGCACAGGAAATTCAGATAATTTTTCAGGCCTGAAATGCATCATCGAAAGGTATCCTTGGATTTTTGCCGCCTCTTTGCTGGTGGCAATCAGCTGCTACTCACCTTTGTCGTGGCAGGTTTTTATTCTTTATCACTTTACCTACTGGGGACTACTACCTTTATTTCGAACTTCCGTCTTCCGAGGAGACACCGAGCGTGAGCAGATCTTCTGGAAAGATAATCTTTTATGGACATCAGGATTCACTTTGACGATTGTAGCGGTTTGTTTAATCTGTCGACATGAGCGAGATTGGAGAGTGTTCAGCGCAATAGTACTGCTCTTTCACAGCCTCACATATTTCCACATCAGTATTTCCTTCCTAATATCTGGAGCGAACCCCTCCTGGATCAAACGCCTCGTGTAATAGAATGGGGGTCAGTCAAAGAATTTTGACATTACTTTAGGTGTGGCTAATTTTTATTTCCTTGAGATATCTCGTTGGAATCCTTTGGGTAATACGATCCTGAAATGATTGAATCAGAAGTCAAAACAGGAATACCCTGACTTTTCGAAAGTCAGAATTCTTTGACTGACCCCCTTGAAGCTATGAATGTAATCGCTGTTATAGGAACCCTGGATACGAAAGGAGAAGAACATGCTTTTGTGGCAGATAAAATCCGTGAACTTGGTTTGCAAGCCATGTTGATTGATGTTGGGACCACGAATCTTCCGACGGTTTCAGCCGATGTTCGAATGTTAGAAATTATTTCTGATTTTTCTCGACCTCATGATCGCGGAGCTTGTGTGGCCGAAATCAGTCGTGCTGCTGCAGATTATGTCGCTGAACTGGTAAGGCAGGGAAAAGTGGATGGCGTGATTTCTCTGGGTGGAGGTGGTGGAACTTCGATTGGAACTACAATTATGCGTGCTTTGCCTTTCGGGATCCCAAAAGTAATGGTATCGACACTCGCTTCGGGAAATACAGCTCATTATGTTGGGACCAGTGACATAGTAATGTTTCCCTCCATCGTGGATGTCGCAGGATTGAATCGTATCTCCAGATCGGTTTTCAGCAGGGCAGCTCATGCCATTTGCGCCATGACGCTTGCTCAATCGGTTGCTCAACAAAATTCGTCGGATCAACAACCACTGATTCTGGCCTCAATGTTTGGCAATACAACCGAATGTGTTCAGACCGCTATTGCAGAATTGGAACAGGCAGGTTTTGAATCGCTCGTGTTTCATTCGACTGGAACTGGAGGCAAAACCATGGAATCCATTGCCGCGTCAGGAATGGCCGTCGGTGTTTTAGATATTACGACCACCGAAATTGCAGACGAAGTCGTTGGAGGGATCCTCAGCGCAGGACCTGATCGTCTCGAAGCCGCTGGCAGAGCAGGCATTCCAACTGTGGTGGTTCCAGGCTGTGTCGATATGGTAAACTTTGGAACGATAGATTCGGTTCCAGAAAAATTCGCGGACCGCCTCCTTTATCAGCACAATGAACAGGTGACATTGATGCGGACTACGCCAGAGGAAAATGCAGCGATTGCGAGATTTATGGCGAATAAATTGAATCGCTATGTGAAACCACCAACAGTCATACTCCCACTTGGAGGTGTTTCCAGAATATCTGAAAAAAGCGGACCTTTTTATGATCCAAAAGCCGATGAAGCGCTTTTTGCTGTGTTAAGGCAGGAGCTGAATCCCGAAATTCCGATTCTGGAATTAGAGGTTCCAGTTAACCATCCTGATTTTGCTCATTTGTGCGCAAAGAGTTTGTTGAATCTATTTGGGAGCCCGGTGTCCAATTCAACGCAGAACTCAATCACTGGCAATCCGATGCCGACCAATTGATGGAATGACGAAGCGACACATGATCTTTCTGGGACAGTTGATTCTCTTGGCATTGATATTCTCGAATGCTCGTTTTCAACAAATGGGTCTGATTGAATGGATTTTCTTTGCCTTTGGTGGAACGATGGCGGGATGGGCTTTTGCAGAAATGAACTTGAAATCACGGTTCCATTTTTTGCCCAGAGCCAGGGAGGGATCCAGGTTACTAACCTCTGGCCCTTACCGATGGTGGAGACATCCAATGTACGTGGGTGTTGGGTTGATGGGACTTGCTGTGACCTTGACTGAAATGACGATCATGAGGACAGTATTCTGGATCGCATATCTGATGGTGATAGAAGTGAAGATGCGAGTTGAAGAAATGGATCTGATTCAAAAATTCCCTGCGTACCTCGAATACCAGCATCATTCATCCAGATGGATTCCCTGGATTTATTAAAAAAAATAGTGAACATTCAATGGGGGGTGTCCCGGCTGTGTTGCTGTAAGGTGTTAAGGATCAACGGATAAAATGGATCAGATTGAATTGTTTGCAGTGTTTTGGAGGTACTGAATAAGAATCCACTGTAAGTTTTTACAGTTTTCTATTGACTCGTTGATCAAAAAGGATATTTTGGTTACATGAAGAATTTAACGGGTAGGCAAAAAGAGATCCTGGATTTTATCTGTTCCTTTTTTGAGGAGAAGCAGTATGGGCCCAGTTTTCAGGATATTGCCCGTGAGTTTGAATTTAAGAGTATTAATGCGGTGACTTCGCATGTGAGGTCGTTGCAGAAAAAAGGTTTTTTGATCAACGAGCCAAACAAGCCCAGATCGTTGCGTCCGGTTTCCTGGGAACAGAGGCAGGCGGAAGGGAGGAAAGGGCCTGGTTTTTTGAGATCGCGGGTGGGTCGTGGTGAGCCAGTTGAGAGTAGTTCTGATTCAAGGATAGAACTGCGCGAAACTCTTTTTCCTTATGGCAACTCCAATCGAGAGAGTTCTGACAATGATACTGAGGCCAGTGAACTGTGGCGGATCCCTGTATTCGGATCCATTCCGGCTGGATTTGCGGAGGCCAGGACACAGGAAATGGAAGGGTCGCTCCTGGTTGATCCTGGTTGGTTGAATCCTAAATCTGCATTGGCGGTTAGAAAAAGCAATGCTGCCTTAAGGCTTTATGCATTAAGAGTAACCGGGGATTCCATGGTTGGGCGACATATTATTGATGGTGATATGGCTATTTTGGATCCTGGATTGACGCCACAACCTGGGAATGTAGTAGCAGCGCTGATTGATCATGAAACGACGCTGAAGACTTATGCAGTTCAATCCAAAACGGGATTGGTGTACCTACAGGCGGAAAATCCGAAATATCCTGATCTGCTGGCTGACGATGAGATTTCTATTCAGGGTGTGATGGTCGGTTTGATTCGTCAACAATTCTAAAAATGGCTGAATCAGGCGCTGTTCCATGTAGAAAGATTTTAATCCTGCCGCTCCCAATTTGGAGCTGATTAGAGCCGGACGGCAAGCGACAGGATTCCCCAAAAACGGCTTTTTCCGACGCCTTCGGAGAAAGCCGATTCAAAGACACAGGAAACGCTGGACTTTCTTCTCTAATAGTTCAGCTAAAATTTAAGGCGACTCCCAGGCTCACGGCAAACGTTCCTCTAAAGGAATATTGGACGCTAAATGAGTCAAATGTAACAAAAATCATAAGAATGTAATGAAAATACTAAGATTATATTTATCAGTATGTTTTGTCTGGGGATTTGGGGCAATGGCAGGGGTAAGTTCGGTAGTGACGGAGCATTTTTTGGATCAGGTGGCGATGATTGAGTCGTCGGGCGGAAAGTATCTTGTAGGGGATCAAGGTAAGAGTCTAGGCGCATTTCAGATGTCACGAGCGGCCTGGACAGATGCGACAGCGTTTCGTAAGCGTCTGGGACAAACTGTTTATCGATATGAGGATGGTGTGATGAACATGAAAATTTGTCGTTCTTACGCCGCGTCGTATTTGAAGTTGCTGGAAGGTCGATTGAAACGATTGATGGGACGACAGCCGACAGCTGGACATGTTTATGCAGCATATAATTGGGGGTTATCCAACTTAAAGAAGGCAAGATTTGATCTGAATCGAGTTCCGCGAGTTACCCGTCGCGCCTTGAACAAAATTGGGCATCCTTGAAAGCGCTCTACAATCTATTGGCTTGGCGTAATTACTAACACAAATAAATCGGGTTTCGCGAAACGATTCGGGGTGGGAATAACAAAAAAAAGGGAAAATAATGAAAGATTCAGAATTATGGGATGAATTTTCCCAGGATATAGAGTATAATGACGATCAGGAAATCGATGATACAGGATCATATTCAGACATCGAAGATTCCAAGGAGAGTAACGACCCCATCCAAAACCGACGGGACAACAGCGTCCGGAATCCGGATTCATCTGAAGACTTCTATTTAGAGGACCTGGATGATAGTCTGCTGACGCCGAAAAAGGCCAGGATGAGTAACGAGAAAGATTTTATGGCGACCAAAGCAAATACAAAGTCCGCATCTTCAAAGAAAACCAAGGAAGAAGCGGCGCCAGTGGATCAGGAAAAGACCGGTTCCAAAGCAACCTCCACCAAGAAAGGTAAGGAAACTCCGGAAGAAAAAGCGGAGACTGAGGAAAGAATGACACCGGAAAGGCGTCGAAATCTGGATTCAGCCATTAGTTCCATCAATAAAACTTTCGGTGAGGGCAGCATCATGCGGCTCGGGGAAGTTGGAAGTGGGCAACGGATCGAAGTGATTCCTACGGGCGCTCTGTCTCTGGACCTGGCTCTGGGAGTTGGTGGAGTCCCACGAGGCAGAATCATTGAAATCTACGGTCCTGAGTCCTCAGGGAAAACCACTTTGATGCTTCACGTGGTTGCTAATGCGCAAAAAATGGGAGGAGTGGCGGCATTTATCGATGTTGAGCACGCCTTGGATCCACATTACGCCAAGCGTCTGGGAGTGAATCTGGATGAACTGCTGATTTCGCAACCCGACAGTGGTGAAGAGGCGTTGACGATTTGTGAGACACTGGCGCGTTCGGGAGCTATTGATGTGATTGTTGTGGATTCAGTTGCTGCGCTGGTGCCGAAGTCCGAGCTCGAAGGGGATATGGGGATGGCGACTATGGGTATGCAGGCTCGTCTGATGAGTCAGGCATTGCGTAAGTTGACGGCATTGCTTAACAAAGGAAAAACGACTTGTATTTTCACGAACCAGATTCGTGAAAAAGTTGGAGTGGTATTTGGCAATCCTGAGACTACGCCGGGCGGTAAGGCTTTGAAGTTTTACGCCAGTGTCAGAATGGATATTCGTCGAAAAGACCAACTGAAGAACGCAACCGGGACGGTGATTGGGAACCATGTCAAGGTGAAGGTTGTTAAAAACAAAGTGGCGCCTCCATTCACAGAAGCTGAGTTTGATATTTTTTACAACCAGGGTGTGAGCCGTGAGGGCAGTATTCTGGATGCGGCCTTGAAATTCGATGTCATGACCAAAAAAGGCGCCTGGTTCCAGTACAATGGTGAGATGGTGGGCCAAGGTAAGGAAGCGGCTCGCCAAACACTCATTGAACGTCCGGAAATGACGGAGGAAATCGTCAAAAATATCATGGAAAAACTGGAAATCAGTAGAGCTTGATCAATATGGTCATTCAGACAGAGATTTAATTTTACAATTATCACCAACAAGGGCATTCAGCATGGGTTGAATGCCCTTGTTTCTTTAATTGCAAACTACAAGTCCAGCAAACTCGCCGCTGCCCCATCTATGAATAATGTCGCATTGGGATGCTGTCGTAGCGCTGAAGCAGGACATTCTGTTGAAACAGGCCCCTTCAATGCATCCCTGACTGCACGGGCTTTTCTTTCATCCGGACAAACACAGATCATCTGTTGAGCCTGAAGCAAACCTGGAATGGTCAGGCTTAAAGCGTATTGAGGTGTTTGTTCCAATGACGGAAAGTGTCCTTCTCCAACCTGCTGCATACGGCAGGCTTCGTCGAGTTGAACGACTTTCACCCATCGCTGATCTTCGAAGTTGGCAACGGGGGGGTCATTGAAGGCAAGGTGCCCATTTTCTCCTATGCCAAGACAACACAAAGGAATGGATTGCGATTTTAAACGATCTTCATAGCGATCACATTCAAGGATCGGCTCCAAAGTGTCTCCTTGCAGGTACTCAAATTTTTTCGGTCGCAACACAGATTCCACACGCTCTCTCATGTAGCGCCTGAAACTGGCGCTGTGCTGGTCTGAAATGCCAAGATATTCATCCATGTGAAAGAGTGTTACCCGATTCCAATCCACATGGCTGCTGGCTGTCCATGATTCAAGGAAATGAACCTGAGAATTTCCTGTGGCCAAAATAACTCCAGCGGAGGCATTCTCTGCCAAATGGTTCAACAACGCATGTTCGGCATGATAAGCGGCATCTTCCGCCATTTTACAGGTGTCATGAAAGACACGAACCTTCAGGGAATCTACTTGAAATTCGTGATCTGGATTGTGGGATGTCTTCCGGGAATCGTTCATGGACTTATTTAATCGGATTCACTATTACAAATCAGTATAATTATTCTGAAACGGAACTCAGGACGCGGCTACAGGAGGATGGGCTCTTCGCAGGTCAAGCCTCTGAAATCGCTGATACCAGTTTGTGCGTCATTTACCCAGGAAACAGTTATGTGGTTTCTTTCGATGGATTATTTGTCAGGCTTTGCAAATCAGTGAGTCAGTTTACTTGATATGAACATTAAAGCTTCTGGAACATTGGACACAAAAAGGCTGCTGGTGGGATCAGGCAAAAGAACATGGAAACTTCCGCTGCCGTTTGATCCACAAATCAACGGCTATGCAGGTGTGGATTTCCAGAGCCTGGATTTATTGGAAGACGCAGCCATTCACGCAATGGAGTCGATGAAGATGGATGGTATGGGACATTTCTTTTGGACCCTTATCACGGATGATTGGTCGGCTATTATTCAAAAAATTAAACAAATTCAGCGTTGGCGACAGAAAAGTCCTGAATCCTGGAAACTAATGGCAGGCTGGCATATTGAAGGTCCATTCTTATCAGATGAAGCGGGATACCGGGGAGCGCATCCTTCCAAATATATGCGAGATCCAGAGCTGAGAGATCTGGTTGAACTGAAACAAGTTGTTGGTAGTGATCCGACATTGATCACATTAGCGCCAGAGCGGAGCAACGCTATGGGGGTGATTCGACATGCGTGTCAGTTGGGATTTCGGATCAGCCTGGGCCATAGCAATTTAGACACCGAACAACTTCAAAAGGCATTGAGTTCTGGAGCATCCGGCTTTACGCATTTAGGAAATGGTTGTCC
>JAUIHU010000164.1 GCA_030432175.1 Verrucomicrobiia bacterium
TAAGCCCCCAAACACTCATCCCTATCTCGATAAAGTAGAAAAACGCCAGAGCAAGCGCACGAACGTCACTGGAATCTAATCGCGGTGTCTGCTCAGTAAACATTTCCTGCCCGGCTATGGCGATGTAAGGAATCCAAAGAAGCAAAGTCCACAATAAAGGTACATATCCCCAGTCTTCCAAATGAGTCTATGAGTCAGATTCAAAGTAACAGGATCCTTTTCTTGCTCGCTTACAACATTTTTCAGCGCTTTTGTGCTTTCGTTTCAATCAACGAAAGCACAACCGCCGGATGTTTCCCCCATTTTGAGACAGGTTAAAGCAAAGCAACCATCCATGCTGTCCTCGTTGACCAAACATTGCCCCATTCTGGTTGATATTGCTATGATCCCGGCGAAATCGCAGGCCAGCAGAAGATTTGATTCTGAAGTGGTTACAAAGAAACCGATCCAGGAGTAACGTTTTTCACCATACGAAAGCGCTTTCTGCCAGATGAATTTATTGGTTATTGGAGACAATCAAAATCGCCGAAATACAGTCGCGAGGATGCTGGAAACCGACGAACACATCGTTTTCGCTGCCCATGATATTGCGCAAGCATTGCAGCTTCTAGAGGAGGAAGGCATTCATGTCGCCTTTTTGGATTGTCGCGAGACTGAACCGACATCTTCTTTCGAAGCGATAAAAACATTACAAGATGCAGAAACTTACCTGAGCATCATCGTGTTAACGGATGCCTCGGAGTCCGACCTTGCCAACGAAGCGGTAAGCCTCGGAGCCGCCGACTTTATTGAAGACCCGATCACGCCCGGCCGATTGCGCATGACGCTTCGACAGATCGATCAAACCCGTAAACTCAAAGAGCGCGTTAGAGAGTTGGAGTCCGAGATCCATGGAGACTCTTCCGGATCTTCTCTCGGCCAAACCCGATCTCCCCTGGTTCAGCAATTACATGATACTGTTCTCAAAGCAGCTGAGTCGGAAGCTTGCCTGCTGATCCTGGGCGAAAGCGGCGTTGGAAAGAGTCATCTGGCTCGCCAAATCCATCGCCTCAGCCCGCGCAACGAAGAACCTTTCGTTACAGTGAACTGCCCTAGCCTGACGCAGGAACTCCTGGCCAGTGAGTTGTTCGGCCATGTCAAAGGCTCATTCACCGGTGCTGTCAAAGATCGCTGGGGAAAAGTACGCGAAGCGGATGGAGGGGTTCTGTTCCTGGATGAAATCGGTGAGGCTCCGATGGAACTCCAACCTAAACTGCTCCACCTGTTGCAGGAAAAAGAATACGAGCGAGTAGGCGAAAATAAAGTTCGCAAAGCAGATATCCGCATCATCGCTGCCACGAATCAAGATCTGGCTCTGGCAGTGAGAGAAGGACGTTTTCGTGAAGATCTTTTTTATCGCCTGAATGTGATCACGATCCAGGCTCCCCCGCTCCGAGACCGTAAAGAAGATTTACAATCCATGACCAAAGAGTTTGTCCAACGCTTTTCCAGCCAATGCAGAAAGCCAGGACGCCAGGTTTCGGAAAAAGGATGGAATCGAATCATGAATTACAACTGGCCAGGAAATATTCGAGAACTACGAAATCTGATCGAACGTGAGGTGATCCTATCCGAATCCAGTACTTTGGACTTTGCCCAGTTGGAACCCGGCTCCAACCAAAACAAGATTTTATTTCAAAACGGAACACTGAATGACTCATTGCAAAAGAAAGCGCCCACCCTCCAGGTAGGAGAGCGGGTCACGCTTGCGGATCTTGAGTCAGCTCACATTGAGGCTGTTCTCGAATCTTCGACTACCAAGGAAGAGGCCGCCGATATTTTGGGTATTGATCCAGCAACGCTGTATCGGAAACGCAAAAAATATCAGATCGAGTAATCTCCATTTTCACTGTGCGTCGCTTTTTATTTCCGCTAAGGTTCATGGAAGGATTACTCACTTCCGGTAACGACCAAGTCGTTCTCAACGGAAACAGCCCCGCCTTCCATAGCATTCTCAGTAGCTGCATTCTTCTCACGCAAGGATTCTACGTCACCTTTCAATTTTGCAACTCCACGATAAACTTCGATCGTGATGTCTTCAGCATCCACATACGGACTCCAGAAAAATTCCCAAGTAATGTTCCGGGCAATTTCCGGATCTCGTTTGGTTGGATTGTTGAATGGCAACGTGGTTGGATAATACGGGAATCCGTGCCAGATGTAGGTGTCGTAAGAATCCACATAAGGGTTCTGGATCACTATAGATTCCTTATCGGCTGCATCAATCTGGTTCTTCACTTCCTTCACGCCTTTGGCGGCGTAAGCAAGGTTTTCAGCTCGCAGCTTCTCAAAGTAGTCATCCACTTGTCCGTACAAATGAACTACGCCTGAATCAACCATCAAGCTAACTTCATACGGTTCAAGATACGGATCCCGAATGATTCTTTCTTCGAGCAGTTGAGTCAGTTCATCGTCACTGATCACTTCGTCTGAACGAACCTTGATCAGGTTTTGCACACCGGTGACTCCAACGGTATTTCTTGTCACAATTTCAGCAGATTGCTTGGATTTAATATTATCTACTATTCCTTTCAATGTGACATAACCTTCGTCAACATCGGTATTTACTTTGTAGGAGTTAACTCGTGGATCGTACAAGAATGCCGTCTGCAAAGCATCTTTGATTTGGCCATCAGTTTTAACTTTGTACTTTCCTTCGCGCATGTTTTCATCACGCGCCCAGCGTTCCACTTTTAAACCATCCGCTTCAACTCGATCGACTCCGCCTACCCAGGCATCAGTGATAGCTCTGTTTTTCTCAGCAGCGCTACCGGCAGTTCCAGTCAGGTAAACAATACCATCGTCAGCACGAACGTCGATTAATCCATCATCCACTAATGTATCCCATTCAAGTCGTCGCTCTACCTCGGGTCTGATCTCGAAATCAGGGCGATCATCTGGATACTCAATCGATAGTCTGTTCCGAACCTCAGTCACTCCGCTGACGGTTCGCACAACTTTACCACTCAGCATCATTTCCTGCCATGATTCCACTTCGCCACTCAGTGTAACGACGCCATCATTAGTAGCGTTCACAGCAATCTCGTAAGACTCGGTAGCTGGGTCCGTGATCAAAGCCGAATCCACATCGGCTTCTAACCTTTTTGAAGTCATTCCAGCCACAGGTCTGACTTCCAACAGGTTCACCACGGAACGCACCCCTTTAACAGTTCTGGCAACAGCAGTCGCCCTTTCTTTAGCGAGAATGTTATCGACAATACCTTCCAACGTTACAATGCCGTCCTGAGCAACCACATCAATGTCGTTAAATGGAATGGCATTGTCTGACAAGTACTCGTTCTCAATGGAGTTTTCGATTCCGTTATCAGTGATTTCCTTTGGACCTGCTTGTACCGCTCCGATACCAATACAGGTTGTCAGGGTAAGCAAACTCCACGTAGGCCATTTCTTTGTCAGTTCAGGATATCTCATAATTAATCTTTGCGAGACACGCCGCTAAATTGATCAGCTTTCCAGACTATTGCTAAATCCAAAAAGCCAATACCGATCTCGCGTAATTATAAATCCAGCGACGCTACCGGCTGACATGTATTAACTGCAAGTGCGGCGCCAGATAGAAACGGCCCTTCTAAAGACAGATGAAACCCTCCCTTAGAAAACTCACATACTACTCCCTATCAGATACTTATAAAATAACCCGATAAAACAGATAAAGTTCTTCACTCCATTAAAACGCGCATAATCACAAACTTTAATTGGTTACATCATTCCTGAATCAACCTTTTCCCTGCAAGATGCAACCCTTACATTGCAACTTGCAATCCTGTTTACGATTAAAGACAGAGTTGCATCCCCTTTATTTGAATCCCCCTTTTTCAAATAATGTCTCATCTCGCCGAGCTGGGGCTCAGCGTTCCCGGCAGGCCAATCTTATTCAATCGTGCACCCAACCCTTCAAATGCTTTCTGATTTATAAATATAAAAAAAACGCGACCCAGGAAAACCGGAGTCGCGAATCATATTTTGATGTAGTTGAAATCAGTTGATTGACATTGTTCAGATTCCCAAATCTGACAGCTTGGATTCAATCGCTTCTGCCCAAAGCTTGTAACCTGCAGTGTTCAGGTGCAAAGCGTCGGGCATGATGTCTTCAGGCAGATAACCGTCTTCGTTCAGAAAGACGTGTCCAATGTCCATGTAATGAACCCTCTCACCATCAGCAAAGCGCCGAATGCTCTGATTGATCGCTACATTATTCAGACGCTTCTGATCAAATGGAGTTCGTCCTCGTGGAAAAATCCCCAGTAACAAGACTTTTGTCTCAGGCTTCCTCTCTTTCATGATGTTGAGGATTTCCTGAACTCCTGCCGCCACTTGTTCCGGATCCTGCATGGAATGTCCTGTATTGTTGGTGCCGATCATTAAGACTGCAACTTTAGGATCAATCCCGTTCAGATTCCCATGTGTCAATCGCCAGATCACGTGCTCGGTCCGATCCCCGCCAAAGCCAAGGTTGATCGGCTTTCGGCATGATCCGTAATAGCTCTCCCAGACTTCCTTACCAGCGCCTTCCCATCCTTGAGTAATAGAATCCCCAATGAAAGCCAGGTCCACATTGCCTTCTCTCGCCAGCGCATTCTTCTCCTGTTGCCGACTTCTCCACCAACCTTCATCTCCGCGTGTCATCGGAATGGTTGCGGAATTCACATCATAGAAATCTTTCAAATCCCAGTACCTTTGCTGCATGCCTCGGAGGATGTTTGCATAGGCCGGATCATTGTGAACACTGGTCATCTCCTGCGGATCTTTCTCCAGGTCGTAAAGATTCCACTCACGGGTCCGAGGAAAGAACATCGCCTTATAGCGATCGGTCCTGACACCATCATGAATCGGAACCGCATGCACTGCAGCGTTTTCGTAATACGCGTAATAAATAGCGTCCCGCCAGTCCTTGTCCGGAACTCCCTGATTTTCAAAAAGAGAAACCATGCTGCGACCCTGGATAGCTTCAGGGATTTCAGCTCCGGCCCATTCCAGGAATGTTGGAGCATAGTCGATGTTTTGAATCAATGCAGTGGATTGTGTACCCGGCTCAATCACTCCCGGCCAGCGAACCAGGAATGGCATTTTCAGGGATTCTTCATACATCCACCGCTTGTCATACCAACCATGTTCTCCCAGGTAGAATCCCTGATCTGATGAATAAATGACGATTGTATTTTCTTCCAGCCCACTTTCTTTCAAGTAATCCAAAACAGCTCCCACACCATCGTCCACGGCCTGCACCGTCTTCAGATAATCCTGAATGTAACGCTGATACTTCCAACGCAGAATATCTTCGTCCGAGAGTTTTCCTGCGCGCATGTCCGCAAGGAACTTCTGGTTGAGTGGCTCGTAATAGGCGTCCCATGCCGCTTTCTGTTCATCATTCATCCGGCGATACTCACCGTTTCCGAGCCCTTTAAAATATTCAGGAAATTCATTATCGCCTTTGAACTTTGCGTCGTGTCCCCAGTGAAAATGATCTTTGATGGTCATCTCGTTTTCTTTCAACAAACGGGAACGGCCACTGTAATCATCGAACAATGTATCCGGCTCAGGTACTGGCGCGTCGTCAAAGAGATTGAAATGACGTGGATGCGGTGACCAGTTACGATGAGGCGCTTTGTGCTGCAACATCAGCATGAAAGGTTCTTCATTCCCTTCGCGTTCCTTCAACCACTCCACACCTTTCTCAGTGATGATGTCCGTGCAGTAACCCTGGTAACGTTTGCGGGATCCGTCCATCTGGATGAAGTCCGGATTATAATAATTCCCCTGCCCGGGAAGGATTTCGTAATAATCAAATCCCTGCGGATCTGTCCCCAGGTGCCACTTACCCACCAATGCTGTTTTGTAGCCTACATTCTGCAACAGTTTCGGGAATGTGGTTTGAGATCCGTCAAAGCGCTCTCCATTGCGACGGAATCCATTGATGTGACTGTGCTTACCCGTCAGGATGTTCGCGCGAGACGGACCGCAGATCGAGTTCGCGCAAAAGGAGTTGTGAAACACAGCGCCGGAGTCCGCGATGCGGTCCAGGTTCGGTGTTTTGTTAATCTTCGAGCCATAAGCTCCGATCGCCTGCACCGCATGGTCGTCCGAAAAGATGAACACAATGTTCGGACGTTTCTGCGCCGCTGAGGCAGCGGAAATCATGACTCCCATTCCGAGAACCGCCGCAGCGATTTGTTTCCAAGGATTTATTATCTGGAAGGTCATGTGAACAGTCTCTGAATTTGCCCGATCAGAGTCAAGGGTTTGTCTTGGAAGGGATTGAAATGCTTTTAGACAAGAGCGACTCTCTGCCGGCCTAGCCAGTCAATAGCTGGCCCAATTTCATTCATATCACCTATTCTGCTCTCGAATACCATCTCAACCACAGAAGGCTTCTCGAACAAAGCCAAACAAGGCCGATCAATGAAACGACTGGTATATTTTATCCCATCAAATCCGGCAGGATGGTTCTGTATGGCAAGTCCCCAGCTCTGCGGAACAGCCAGATCTGAAGCCAGAAGACTTGATTTATCTACACCCATAACGGAGCGAGTTTTTTCAGCGCTCAGCTCACACAGATTCAGTTGAGGAGTTTCAATACGCGAGATTTGAAAGGAATTCCAACGACTCGCCGCAATGACTCTTTCGCCTCTGAACACATCATCCCCAAACACCTCCCATAAAGCCGTTTGAATATTGGTCGCCAAATACAGAATCTTATAAGGAACATCACAATGAGAATAACGATGATGACGCCTGACACTAAAATCCAAAGCTCCCACTCCTTTCCGATGAACCCGAAACCAGAAGCGCCGAAGCTGCTTTTTGACTGGAATTCTTAAACTACCAAAATTTTCAGACGGAAACTTTAACGGACGCAAATAGCCAGCGTTACTCTGCATAAGCCTCTGCCTCTCGCAATACGGCAGACAGATCGCCATCCCGAAGTAAATCCAAAGGACGTTTGTCGCCGAGCCGAGATTTATTTTGTAAGAAAAACAAAACCTTAGCCCAATCATCCAGGTGGCTTTGATTCTCAAAACACTCCAAAACCTCCCGAAGACCTGGTAATAGTTTTCCATCGGAGTCAAATTGCCAGACCGGGAAACGAGCTGCCTTCAACCTCTCTTCTCTCCAAGCTAACAACTTCCCTTTATCCAGTCGTTTCAAAATTGCTGTCTTGGATATACCAAGCAGCCTCGCAGCCTCTTCCGACGAAAGACTCCCCCCTTCCGCCTCTTTGAGTTCCTGCTGCATCAGACTCCCGCGCGCCAGAGCCAATCTCCGTTTTTCCTCATGAGACTTCCCAGGTCCAATGGCGGAACCAAAAGCAACGCTTACCAACTTGGCTAGCTTAGCCGGATCGTGATTGCGGTGTTTATATAATGTCTCGGAAATATCTCGCAGGATGATGTCTTCATAAGTGTCTACCGACATGATAAAAACAATAAAGAATGTTTATTTTATTGTCAACCTTGTAAACCTGATTCAAATTACGTCGAGCCAGCAAACAGCCACCCTTCTTGAGCGGTCAAAACATGGGTGTCAAAGATGTTTCTTCGATCAGAGTCAAGGGTTTGTCTTGGAAGGGATTGAAATGAAAAATCCTGGATCTGGGGCCTTTTCAGTCGCGAAGTGACAACTAACTCAGTGAGAACTTGAAAATACGGAAAATGATCTCAAACTACCCATATGAAAACAACGTTTGATATTGCTGACAATATTTTATCCAAAGCTCGACAACTTTCCAGGAAAGAGTCCATTCCCTTGAAGCTCCTGGTTGAAGAAGGACTGGAAACTGTGCTGAAGCGTTATGCTGAGCAGACTCAAGCAAAAGTAAGTCCAGTTACGTGCGGCGGTAATGGGCTCTCAAAGGACTTTGAATCAGCCTCCTGGAGTGAAATCAGAAACGCAGCCTACGAATCTCAGGATTCTCAATGATTGCCGTCGATACAAACATTATTGTATACGCCCATCGAGAGGATTCCCCATTTCACAAAGAAGCCCTCAGCGTAATGACAACGTTAGCAGAACAAAAAACTCGATGGGCAATACCATGGCCCTGCGTGCATGAGTTTATATCCATCGTAACTCATCCAAAGATTTACAACCCTCCAACACCGATTTCCATAGCAATTGCGGCTATTTGTCAATGGATAGAATCGCCAAACTGCATGATGCTTTCTGAAGGGCCAACATATTTCAAACACTTAGCCAGCCTTTGTGAATCCGGGAAGATACAAGGAGGAATGGTTCATGACGCCAGAATCGCAGCCCTTTCTCTGGGCAATGGAGTTAAAATTCTCTACACAGCTGATCGAGATTTCTCCAGATTTGATTCTTTAAAATTCAAAACCCTTTGATTAAACAACAGCCTTTTTCATGACCAATTCTTTCACTTTTCCAGATGCTTCCTTAGCCAAATACTTATTAATCGCAACGATAGCGCTGCAAG
>JAUIHU010000165.1 GCA_030432175.1 Verrucomicrobiia bacterium
GACATGCGGAGGATGATTGAAACCGTGGCTCCGACAGATGCGACGGTTCTGGTGCTTGGGGAGAGTGGGACTGGGAAGGAGTTGATAGGAGGGGCGTTGCATGTTTTGAGCCGCAGGCGAGATCGCAGTTATGTTCGAATCAACTGCGCAGCCATACCAGAGACCCTACTGGAGAGTGAACTCTTTGGGCATGAGAAAGGTAGTTTCACAGGCGCGATGAAACAGAAGATTGGTCGCGTTGAAGAAGCGGATGAAGGGACTTTGTTTCTGGATGAGATCGGAGACATGAGTCGTCCACTTCAGGCAAAACTGCTCCGGTTTTTAGAAGACGGTAGTTTTACTCGAATTGGTGGGAACCAGGAATTAAAGGTGAATGTGAGGCTGGTGGCAGCGACGAACAGAGATATCGTGGAAGCGATCAAGGATCAGCAATTTCGTGAGGATTTGTTTCACCGGTTGAATGTGGTTCAGTTGCGTCCGCCGCCATTGAGGGAACGCGGAGAAGATGTTTTAATATTGGCAGATAATTTCTTGCGTCAATTTTCGCTGTCGATGAACAAACGGGTTGAGGGTTTTAGCGAAGCAGCAAGGCGCAAGTTATTGGATCATGCCTGGCCCGGGAATGTCCGTGAATTAAGAAACGTGATTGAGCGAGCAGTTATTCTTTCAGTGGAAGAGTTGATTCATGTTGAAGACCTTCCAGACTTTGAGCTGGAAACCCGTTTGAGAGGTGATGACCCGGTCAATCCAACAGAAAATCAAGCAGAACGAGAAACGCCTGCTAATGCAATAAAATCAAAGAATAGAGAGCAGGATTTGAATCAGCAATTGGCCAATTTTGAAACTGAAGCTATTATGACCGCGTTGCGAAAAAACAACTTCAACATGACCTCCACAGCGGAGAGTCTGGGAATCACCCGCCATGCGTTGAGGTACAGGATGCGAAGACTGCAACTGGATCTCGACTCTGACGCGGGAGAATAAAGCGAAAAAGGAATAGAGCGATCATTGAACTCTGACATGTACTTTCTGTTATTACAGGCGCCAGCTCCATCACCTGAAATTCCGGGAACCTCCGGGATGTGGGATATATTCAGTGGTGGAGCGGGAATGGAAATCGCCATTGTTTTAGGTGTGGCTATCTTCATGGCCTTGATTTTTGCATTCTGGGCGACCTTCATTCGTAAACCCCAAAAGGGGTATTTGGCTGGCGGGACACCCGACAGATCGAGACAACGAAAATCGAGATCAAAAGGCAGTCGTGCTGAGAGAACTGAATCTCATGAAGCCGGGGCAGATTTTGAGGAAGAGTCTGATAAAGGTGAGAAACGGCGTCGAAGGAAAAGAAAACGCCCGCATCGTCCGAGGATGCCATCACTTGCTGAAGCAGGTGGATTACCGCCGGTCAAAGAGGTCTGGATTCAATCAAATGATGAAAGCAACGCATCTGAGTCCGGAGGCAGCCAACCATCTTGAAGACGCGCATAGAACTCCCGAGATTATCCAGATAAAGGGATGGCGGATAATTCACAAACTTCATCAGAAGAAATCACACGTAAAAGCGCTTCCAACTTAGCGTTGGCGTTCGTTTTATTGTCACCGGAAAAGCGGCAGGCAATGGCAACACTGTATGCATTTTGCAGAGAAGTAGATGATGTAGCGGATGATGAGGAAAAACCTCTTGAGCAAAAGCGTGAAGAACTGAACTTCTGGCGTGAAGATTTGGAGCGTGTATATGATTCTTCGCAGACTCCAACCATTCAGACCAATAAAGAACTTCAAAAAACATTAGAACGATTCCCCCTGCCCAAGATTCATTTTGAGGAATTGCTGGACGGAGTCAGCTCAGATCTGGATCAGAATCGCATGCAGACACTGGATGAACTCGAATTGTATTGTTACCGAGTGGCTTCTGCAGTTGGGTTACTGAGTATTGAGATATTCGGTTACCGATCCCCCTCCACCCGGGAATATGCAATTCATCTTGGCAAAGCATTGCAGCTGACGAATATATTAAGAGATCCAAAGGTAGATGCACAAAGGGATTTTATTTATCTTCCGCTTGACCTGATGGGGCGTTTTGGGGTGAGTGAAGCCGATGTACTTGAAGGTCGGTACTCGGATAATTACAGGGCGCTTGGGGAACACCTTGGGGGGGTGGCCAGGAAGTACTACCAGCAAGCGAATAGTTCCTTGGTGGAACATGACCGATCTTCCATGATAGCAGCGGAACTGATGGGCGCTGTTTACTGGCGATTGCTTTTGAAACTCGAGAGATTGAAGTATAATGTATTTGATACTGAACTCGTTCGTATCAGTAAGCCTGTGAAACTTGCTTTGATTTTAAAAACCTGGCTGAAATCTTTAACGCGATTCCGGTCTCCAAATTACGGGGATTGAGTATAAAAACTTTTTCAGGCGCTAACGAGTAGGTTGTTCCCCCAACATTATGAGTAAATTGCAATTTTGGATAATCAATTTCATAGCTCTGATCGTCACTGTTCTTCTGCTGATTAACTTTATTTTGGAACAGCGCACAAATTCATTACAGTCAACCTTGAATGAACTCAAAGCGCAGGAAGCAGAAATCCAGTTTTTTAGGTCCACGGTTCGAGATTTGCTCAGGGATGCGCGTCAGGAAGCTTTGCAGGACCCTCAATTACGCAGCATGCTACAGCAGAGAGGATATTTAGTTCAATGAAGGAGGCCCGGAAAACAGATACAGATCAGGAAATCACTCCTGCAGCGGCAACGCAGCATAAGAAGCCTCGTTCAAAGAGTGATAAAATACTCGAGCAACTGGTACTGGTCCGCGAAGCTCTGAAGGAAGCGGATGAGAGCCGGGAGCGAACTCCTTTCTGGGCGCTGGCTCTATTACTATCAGGCATGTTGGTCTATCTAGGAGGAGGATTGATAAATCGACTGCAGGAAACTCAGCGAATAGATCAGGAATTGCAAGAAACTATCGATGTAGTTCGTGAAGCCAAACAAGAGAAATTTCAACTAAGTCAACGTTTGGAATCGATCTCACTTGAGCTGTTGCGCATACAATCATCCAGTCCGGCCGCTGCGAGGCTCGTGGAGCAATATGGTATTGAGAGACGATAAACTCTGGAATACAGGCCTCTTTTCACTTATCCGCCTGCGATAGCGGCCATAATTGAAACTTCATCTCTGGCTTGAACCTCTGTAGCCAGACCTTTGAGAAACCTGATATCGTCTTCGTTCAGGTAAATGTTAATAAACTTACGCACTCCTCCTTGCGCGTCGAAAAGCTGTTCTTGTAATTCCGGGAACCGCTGGCACAGGTTTTGCAGGACTGATTCCACCGTGTCTCCTTGACATTCAATAATGCTTTGCTGGCTGGTCCAGCGGCGTAAAGCGCTAGGAATCCTAATTCTGGCAACAGGTTGACTCATGGGACCCATCCTAAGAAAAAACTCTGCAAATCCAAATTTCTTTCTCGAGTCTGATCGGGCGTGATTATTATTCTCAACCCGGGAACGCTGATCCCCAGCTCGTCGAAATTTACCAACTTGCAGAGCGGAGCTGGATGCCTGGAGTGACAAGATGCGGTTGAAATGTGATAATTTTTACATGAACCCACCTGTTTCAATAACTCTGTTCTCAATGCTTTGCTGTTCAGCGCTTTTAACTCAGGGGGGGCCAACGGTGATTTGTGCAGAAGTGGCTGAGAATTTGTCGATGTCTCGCATTCAAGCAGATGGCGATCATTTTGTTGTAGCGGGCAGTGATCGGGTGTTTCGGCCCTGGGGCGTGAATTATGATCATGATCGTCACGGGCGTTTGTTAGAAGATTATTGGGTGGATGATTGGGAGACAGTGGAATCGGATTTTCAGGAGATGAAGGATTTGGGATTCAACGTCCTGCGCATTCATTTGCAGACGGTGCAATTTTTGAAATCGGAGGATGCTGCTTGTGAGGTGGCTTTGGGGCGTTTGAGGCGTCTGATTGAATTGGCTGAGGAAACTGGGTTGTATCTGGATTTGACCGGGTTGGGGAATTATCACCAGGGGGAGACACCGCGATGGTATGACGCGTTGAGTCGGGAGGAACGTTGGGAAACTCAGGCTGTTTTCTGGAAAGCGGTAGCTGGGGTGGGCGCTGGGAGTTCGGCGATTTTCTGCTATGACCTGATGAATGAACCGGTGATTGGCGGTAGCTCATTGGAAAAGCGGGAGTGGGTGACTGGAGAGCTGGACGGGAAGAGTTTTGTTCAGCGCATTGCTTTGGAGTTGGGTAAATCTGAAACCCGGGAGGAAGTCGCGTCGAAATGGGTTAAAAAAATGACCGATGCCATACGGGAGAAAGATTCGGAAGCCTTGATCACAGTCGGAGTCATCCCTTGGGCGCATGTTTGGCCAAACGCGAAACCGGTATTTTATAATGGGGAGACGCTAAAATTTCTGGATTTCGTCAGTGTTCATTTTTATCCAAAATCCGGAGAGGTGGATCGAGCGCTTGCAGCATTGAAGGTTTATGATTTCGGCATTCCAATCGTCATTGAAGAAATGTTTCCGTTATCCTGCAGTATGGAAGAGATGCTGGAATTTATTGATCGGTCTGCCGGGGTGGCTGACGGGTGGATGAGTTTTTACTGGGGGCAGACTGTGGAAGAATACGAACAAGCGGAGACATTGCAGGCAGCGCTCATTGGGAATTGGCTGCGGAAATTCAGCCTTCTTGCACCTGATTCAGGCGACCTGGATACAGATTTTCGAAACTCGATACGGCAATAAAAAATCTTCACCTCGCAATCGACATTGCAAGGAGCCTCAAAAACTGATTAGTTTATCTGTATGTCCACTCGCGTTAAATGGTTTGCATATTGCCTGACCGGACTGGCCTGGGTCAGCGCACAACAAGCGCTTGCTGTTGATTTTGCACGGGAAGTGCTGCCGGTTCTGTCTGATAAATGTTTCGCCTGTCATGGTCCGGACACCAAAAAGAAAACGGACCTGAAACTGGATTCCTTTGAGGCTGCTACTGCCGATCTGGGAGGATACCAGGCGATAAATCCTGAGAATCTGGAGGAAAGTGAGATTCTGATCCGGATTCATGACAAGGACGATCCGATGCCTCCGGAAGACGCTGAGAAACAGCTGACCGATAAAGAGCGGGAACTCATCAGCTTGTGGATCCGGGAAGGCGGAGAGTATTCAAAGCACTGGGCATTTGAACTGCCAGTGAAGGAAGAACTTCCCATAGCTGAAGTGAGTCATCCTGTTGACAGCTTTATTTTGGACAAAATCCGCAGCGCAGGCGGTGAGTTGGCTCCAGAAGCGGATAAAGAAGTATTAGCGCGTCGAGTTGCATTGACTCTTACCGGATTGCCGCTTTCACCGCATGAGTTGGAGCGATTCATGGCGGATGAAGCGCCGGGCGCTTATGAGCGACTGGTGGATCGTCTGCTGAAGGATCCAAAATTTGGAGAGCATCAGGCGAGATACTGGCTGGATGCGGTGCGTTATGGCGACACGCATGGATTGCACCTCGATAACCGCCGAGGCATTTACCCTTACCGGGACTGGGTCGTTCGCGCATTTAACAACAACCTGCGGATGGACGATTTCATTCTTTGGCAGGTAGCTGGAGATTTGTTGCCCAATCCCACGATGGAACAGGTATTGGCCACCGGATTTGTTCGCATGAATCCAACCACTTCTGAAGGTGGGGCTATAGCGGCGGAATTTCAGGCCAAGAATAACTTCGATCGGACCGAAACATTTGGAACAGTTTTCCTCGGTATGACCCTGACCTGTGCGCGTTGTCACACGCACAAGTACGATCCAATCCCCCAAACCGAATACTACCAGCTGATGGCATTTTTCAACAGCACGGCAGAGCATTCGATGGATGGAAACTCTTATACTTACGGACCCACCCTTCGTGTTCCTGACAACCAGGCAGGTTGGGAAGAGTGGCAGACCATCAGCGGAGCCAAAGATGCATTGTTGAAGTCAGTGGAATGTGATCCAGCGATCAAAGCGGACTCACTGATCGAAGCAGCCACTGCTCGCGAAGGTTGGAAGCCTGGTCAATGGCGTGTTGGAGCTGGTTCTGGATCCACTTCCGACCTTCCGGTTGGCGTCCAGTGGGAGGCAGTCGAAAACGACAAGAACAATTTCAGCAAAGGCAATCTTCCGGAAGTTGGAGAATCTGTCTGGGTATCCTTTGAAGTGGAAGCGCCGGTTCGGCAGACACTGTGGATGACTTTCAGTGGCGGTGAAGATTCCAAAGTTTTTGTGAATCGCAATCCGGTCGACTCGCTGGCGGATCCGTTACCTGAGCAGCGATACTTCAGCATGCCGGTGATTTTGTCTCAGGGAACTAATGAAATCTGGGTGCACGCAGCAGGAGTGGATTTAACCACACCATTAAAAGTAGATCTCAGCAATCCGTGGCAGGAACTGGCCGCCAAGAAAGATTGGAAAGCCTGTGATGCGACCGACCGTTTAAAAATGCTGGGAGACCTGACCGGACCTTTAGCTGATTTGGAAGCCAGTCTGGAAGCGGCGCCTCTGGCGTGGCGGGTGTCTCGTTCGGAAGCTAATTTTACTACAAGTCTGGTGGCGCGCGATCTGGAAACACCCAGAGAAACGCGAGTCCTGCGTCGAGGTGAATACAATCTGCCCACAGGCGATCCACTGCAACCCGGAGTCCTCTCCGTGATGGGTGATTTACCGGAAGGCGCGCCTCGCAATCGCCTGGGATTAGCGAAATGGTTGATCTCTCCCGAACACCCGGTAACTACGCGGACATTGGTGAACCAGATGTGGCAGCGGATCTTTGGAGAGGGACTCGTGCGGAGTCCGGAGGATTTCGGATTGCAAGGACGTCAACCGACGCATCCGGAACTGCTGGACTGGCTGGCAGTGGAGTTGCGTGAGAGTGGTTGGAACATGAAACACATGATCCGGATGATGGTGACCAGCCAGACATTTAAACAGGATTCGGCTTACCGATCAGACGTGAAAGATCCGGAGAATATGCTCTTTGCCAGAGGACCTCGCTATCGACTGGACGCGGAAACACTGCGCGATCTGAGCCTTTGGGCCAGCGGAATCCTGGATCCGCACATGGGTGGTGAAGGAGTGAAACCCTACCAGCCGGAAGGCATGTGGAAAGCCATGGCTCACCCGGCCAGTAACACCAAGCTGTATGTTGAGGATCAATCCAAACGACTTTATCGGCGCAGTTTGTATGTGTATTGGAAACGCACCAGTCCGCATCCGATGATGACCTTGTTTGATGCGCCCAACCGCGAAACCAGCTGCTTGAAGCGATCCAGAACCAGCACCCCGCTGCAGTCATTGGGATTGTTTAATGAAACACAGCGATTGGAAATGGCAGCGCAATTTGCGCAGCGAATCATGGAAGAATCGTTCACTGACAAAGGGCGACTTAACCGGATTTTCGAGCTGTTGGCATCACGTCCTGCCAATGCAGTTGAAACCGAAGTCTGTCTGAGGTTGCTGGATCAAATGCGCGAGCGTTACCAGTCGCATCCGGAAGAAGCAAAAGAGTTGCTCAGCTATGGAATGTCGGGGAGGAATCCGGACATGGATCCGGTCGAACAAGCTGCCTGGGCGCAAGTCGCCATTACAGCGCTGGCCAGTGACGCAGCGATACTGATGTATTGATATTCAGACAGTGTGATCTGCTGAGATTGAAATTGATTTAACGAGTTAATTTAAAGAGAAACGAAATCGGAGTCAGATATGGAATCCCTTGACCCAAGAAGAGAACGAGAATTGATGCTTACCCGCCGCCATTTCTTCGGCAAGTCCGCCCTGGGACTTGGCACAGCGGCCATGGCTTCGCTTATGGGCCCCAAAGTTTTTGGAGCCGGAGAAGGAGGACTCAAGATTGGAGCCCACCACGCGCCGAAAGCCAAGCGGGTGATATACCTTTTCATGAGTGGCGGTCCCAGCCAGCATGACATGTGGGATTACAAACCCAAATTGGCTGACATGTTTAGTGAACAATTGCCGGACAGCGTCCGAGATGGTCAACGCGTGACCGGGATGACAGCCAATCAGCGCAATGGACTGCCACTGGCGCCTTCCAAGTACAAGTTCACCAAGTACGACAACAACGACAAAGGGGTCTGGATCAGTGAACTGCTGCCACACACCGCCAAAGTGGCGAAAGAACTTTGCGTAGTTCACAGTACCTTTACAGAAGCCATTAACCATGATCCGGCAATCACCTACATCCAGACCGGCAGTCAGATTCCCGGACGTCCCAGCTTAGGCGCCTGGGTAAGTTATGGATTGGGCAGCATGAACGAAAACCTGCCTGCGTATGTTGTCATGCATGCGAAGACCAGTTTCGCTGAACAGAGTCTTTTCGCCCGACTCTGGGGAACCGGTTTCATGCCCTCAGATCACCAGGGGATTTTGCTCCGCAGCCAGGGCGATCCGGTGCTTTATCTGAGCAATCCCAAGGGAGTCACCAGCAAAGAT
>JAUIHU010000166.1 GCA_030432175.1 Verrucomicrobiia bacterium
CTGCAACAAGGAGCCCACATCGTCATTGGCACGCCGGGCCGTGTCATGGACCACATCAACAAAGGCACATTGAAGCTGGACCAGATCCGTACGTTGGTACTGGATGAAGCGGACCGGATGCTGGATATGGGCTTTCTGGATGATATTCAATTCATCTGTGACCGGGCGCCTGAGCAGCGCCAGACTGTTTTGTTTTCAGCGACAGTTCCTCGTCCCATCAAGGAATTGATCGGCAAATTCACCAAAGATCCGGAATGGATTCGAATTGAAGGTCAGGCCATGACCGCGCCGGCGATCATCCAGGAATGGTACGAAGTCGATCGGCGTTCCAAGATCGAAGCCTTGTGTCGTTTGATCGACATGGAGGACACTCAATACGCGATCATTTTCTGCGCCACCAAGAATATGGTGGATGAATTGACGGAACGACTGCTGGCGAGGGGTTATCCTGCGGATAAGTTGCATGGCGACATGTCTCAGGCAATGCGGGAACGTGTGATGAACCGGTTTCGGAAACGTACGGTAGAAATTCTCGTGGCGACAGATGTGGCTGCTCGTGGACTGGATGTTCAGGATATTGAAGTCGTCTTCAATTTTGATTTGCCCAATGATGCGGAGGATTACGTCCACCGCGTTGGCAGAACAGGACGCGCCGGGCGCGGTGGGAAAGCCGTCACACTGGTAGCAGGCCGCGAGACCCACAAGTTGAATGGAATCATTCGTTTGACTCGCGGAAATGTGAAGCGTTGCAAGGTGCCGACGTTGGAGGAAGTGGAAAAGCGCCGTAAGGATGTCTTTTTCGAGACGCTTCGGTCGACACTGGAAAAAGGGGAATTCAGAAACTTTGATCACTACACTGACCGATTGCTCGATCAAGGGTATTCCACCACAGATATTATTTCGGCGGCCGTAACGATTTGGGAGAATGAAAATACCAAGTCAGGCTCGGAAGCCATAGTGGAGCCTGATCCACGTGAGAAAGAATTCCGAGGTGGCAACCGCAGAGGCAAACGAGGTCCGGGAGGCAGAGGACCTGGAAGTAGAGGGCCTGGAGGCTCCAGAGGACCACGCACACCGCGAGGACCAAAATCAAAGAAGCTCCCCTTCTGGAAACTGGCTGAGCATGGCAAGACCAAAGCTCGCTCTCGAAAAAAGGCAGGGAAAGGCAAGTTTTCAGGTCCACGGCCTGGAGCTGACTAAGTGAGTTCCCTTGCCCATGAGATTGGCTACCCGAGGTCGCGTCAGGGCATTGGATAACAGGCAGTTGAGAGCATTCCTCTGACTGCCTGAAATTAAGGATTCAGGGCTGAATGATTTCGGATTTGATAAGAATTCTGGATCATTCGATTGATATGACTTTTTGCGTTCCTGACGGCCTCGCTAAACGAATCTCCAAGCGCCTGTCGCGCCGCAATCGCAGCTGAGTAGGAACATCCAGAACCGTGCGTTGACACGTCAG
Source organism: Verrucomicrobiia bacterium (assembly GCA_030432175.1). Classification (GTDB taxonomy): domain Bacteria; phylum Verrucomicrobiota; class Verrucomicrobiia; order Limisphaerales; family JAUIHU01; genus JAUIHU01. Next base: position 1,460 of record JAUIHU010000166.1, read on the forward strand.
GGATCCAGGGAGATTCAAAAATCTCCAATCGCTTGCCATCATAAAAGCAATCCCGGGCAACACGATCGCCCGAGTCATTCTTCAGATTCCAATGACCTCCTTTTAAAAGTACAGGACGTTGGAATCGTTCATAAAACTCTTGGGTCAGCGCTTCTAACGAATCGTGGTCTGCATCCAGTTTACGGTGAAGCAGTTCGAGGGCTTCGTCCAGGTTTGGTGTGATGAGTTGAGCCATAGGAAACAACCGCTCTACCATGGCTTTTTCAGCTGATTCTTCCAGCAATCTGGCGCCACTTGTCGAAACCAGAACCGGGTCGAGTGTCCATAGGGGAATCTGGCCCTGTAGATTCTCCATGAAATCCGCGATCACATGGATCAGTTGATCTGAGAGAAGCATCCCGCTTTTTATGGAATCAGGGCGCAGTTCGTCGAAAACCGCCTCTAACTGAGCTTTCAGCATGGCAGGTTCTGTGGATTGGACCGATTTGACTGTGATGGGATTTTGGGCTGTCAGGCAAGTAATAGCAGTGACGCCATGGACTTTCATGGAGTGGAACACTTTCAGATCGGCCTGTATTCCAGCGCCTCCACCACTATCTGATCCGGCGATTGTCAGGGCAATAGGTCGGTTATTCATTTGAAAATCAGGCTTACAAACTTCCGATGAAGATGCTTTTCGTCAAGCTCTATGCAGGTTATGTTCTTTGGGTACATGAGACATTTGGCTTTCATGCTGACATTAATCACCTTTCTGCTTGCGCGGGGAGATTTATCTGCTCAGGAGCTGAACCAGCCGGCGGACCGACTTTGGAATGCGGCCTTGAGCGCCTTTGAAGATGGTTTCTGGGAGCGGAGTATTCAGGATTTGGATGAATATCTGAAGTTATCCCCTGGCGCTGCAGCCACTTCCAGAGCCTTGTTGTACCAGGCTCGTGCCAGAAGTTTACTCGGTGAGCCGGAGGCAGGCATTCGAATTTTATTAAATCGCCTGGATTCCACTGATCTCTGGCAAAGTGAATATCTGTATTGGCTGGGGGTTCTGAATCTGGAAGCTGGTCGGTTTGGTGAAAGTCTGAGGTTCTTTGAGCAGGTAATTTCAAATCCTGATACAGAGCGTGCAGAATCAGCAGAAATTCACGTGGATCGTCAATTGGATGCCTGTCTCGCTGCCAGCAAGGCGCTGAGACAACTGGGTGATGCGGGGCGTTCTCAAGATTTTATTCGAGCCCATTCTGAGATTTTCAAGATTGAATCCGGGGAGCCTTCTCTCGAATCCGCGAAAATAAAAACGCAAATTCAGTTGAATCTTGCATTTAGCCTTTTCGAGACGAGTGGTCCTGCAGATGCTCTGTCTTTTCTGGAAAGCGCTTCACAGGAAGCTTTACAGGCATTCCCGGAAGCTCTCTGGGGCCACAAAGCGCTGCGTTTCAGAATTGCTAGGGAAATTGGCGAGAGTGGTGTCGCATTGGAACTGGCAAGGGAGTTAAAAACTTTATCCACTCGACCAGAACTGGCATCCAACCTGTTCAAGGCAAACAGTTTTCTGGGCGCAGCGTTGAAGGAGCACGGAGATTTAGAAGAAGCTCAGCAAGTTTTCGAATTGAATCTTGGAGACAATGTCACCGAGATTTTACGCCGGGAAGCATTGATCAATATTTCCAACATTCTGATCGAATCAAATCAGGCTGACCTTGCTGTGGATCGATTGAAAGAATTCATAGAAGGTTACCCTTCAGATCCTATCATTGACCTTGCCCAACTCACTTTAGGTGAACTTTATCTGAAGATTTATCATCGGATGAAAGAAGATCAAACAGAGGATGCGCAGGGGGAGATTCGCGTGGCGATGCGGCTTATGTTGGATCCGGCAAGAGACGCATTTCAGCGGACCTTGGATCAGTTTCCTGAAAGCCCACTTGTTGGCAAAGCGATGTTGAACCTGGGCTGGGTTTATTGGGAGAAGGGAGCTGACTTTCTGCCGCAAAGCCTGGAGATGTTTTCTAAAGCCGCAGAAGCTCTGGCGATTTCCAAAGATCAGGCGATTGCTCAATTGAAATTGGCGGATTGCTATTTTCAGACGGGGCAGTACATCAAAGCGATTGAGCGTTATCAGCAATTGTTGAAAGACTATGAATTTTCGCAATCGATCCGAAAGGAGATATTTCCGATTGCGCTGTATCAAATCATTTTGGCCAGTGTTGCTTTGGGTGATTTAGATCAGGCGCAGATCACAATGAATGACATGTTGATCAAGTTTCGGGACGGGAAACTGAGTGACCGGAGTTTGCTGCTGGTGGGTAAAGCTTACACTCAACAAGGGAAACCGGAGTACGGGCGATCAATCCTGGAGATGATGAAGAAGAACTATCCGGAATCACCTTTACTGGTTGAAGCGGATCTCGCGATTGCCAAAACTTACGCAGAGGAACAGAACTGGAGCAAAGCTGTCGAAGCATTCAATCTTTGGATCGAGACGAATCCTCAATCGCCCAATCTCGCGGAGGCTCATTATCAGCGTGCCTTGTGTTATTCCGGTCAGGGTGAGAATCAGACCGCTTTGAAATCATTTCTGGCAATGGAGCGAGATTTCCCGAAGAACGCGTTGACACACCTGGCCAGACTTTGGGTGGCGGATCATTACTTTAATCAGCGCGATTTCCTATTGGCTGAGGCTGCCTATCGAAAGCTTTTTGAATCTGACCTGGATGTTTCACCAGCGCTGAAGGATCAGGCATTGATGATGGCCGGGCGTGCAGCGTTTGCCTTGCAGGAATTTGATCGCGCCGCTTCTCATTTTAAGGAGGTTGTGCAGTCGGGAGCAGAAGCCTTTAAACCGCAGGCGTTATTTGCTTATGGGGATGTTCTGTTGAGGAGGCCGCAAACCAATCCAGCGGCTCCCTTGGAACATTATGCCGCAGCTCGAGAAGTTTTTGAACAAATCCCAAGGAACTATCCCAAACATCCCATCGCAGCTGCGGCATTGGGGCAAATAGGAAACTGCTATTTGCAGCAGGCAGCGTTGGATGGAACTCTCTATGAAAAAGCGATCCTGGCTTATTCAGAAACGATCAGGTCAGAAATGGCTGATGTCAGTGTCAGAAGTCAGGCGGAGATTGGTATTGCGAAAGCTTATGAAAAACAAAGCTCAAAAACTAATGTGCCTGAAAAAAGTAAAGAGTTCATGAATCTGGCTTTGGATCATTACCTGAATGTGCTGTATGGTAAGAATCTAAAATCTGGTGAATCTCCAAATCCGCTTTGGATCAAGGAAGCTGGGCTGGCTGCCGCTCGCGTTTTGGAGAATCGGGGAGACTGGTTGCAGGTGACGCGCATTTATGAACGGCTTGGCTCTTTGGATCCTCAATCACAAGCAGCGCTCTCGCGCCGACTATCCGACGCGCGCAGGAAGTTGTCCGCTCAAAAGGGCTCAATCGGGAAATCATGGTAGGTTAGGATTGGATGAACCTGATCAAGAAGGTCGATTCGTCATTGTTGTTGGAAACAGGATAAACAGACTGCGTATTTGTGAGATCATTTGCGGAAGAACTTGAACCGGAAAGCCCTTGGAACCAGATGCTGATTCCTGACTTATGGCAGCAGGACGCGGCCATGGCATTACGGGAAGGAAAGGATGTCGTGGTAACCGCTCCTACTGGAGCCGGCAAAACACTCATTTTTGAACTCTGGTCCAATCAGGGAAAGAACTCCGGCCAAGCCGTCTACACCGTTCCTACGCGCGCGCTGGCAAACGACAAACTGGCTGAGTGGCGTGCGCGAGGGTGGAACGTTGGAATCGCTACTGGAGATCTTGCCGAAAACCTGGATGCGCCCATTATCGTAGCCACCCTCGAAACGCAGAAGTCACGATTGATTCGTGGGGAAGGTCCGACCCTGCTGGTGGTGGATGAATACCAGATGATTGGAGATCCAGACCGAGGACTCAACTATGAACTCTCGTTAGCCTTGGCGCCTCCGGAAACACAATTGTTGTTATTGAGCGGCAGTGTGGAGAATCCGAGAACGGTTGTGAAATGGCTGGAACGCCTGGGGCGTCAGGTGGAGTTGATTGAACATAAGGAACGGCCGGTGCCGTTGGAAGAAGCGCATGAAGAATCGCTGAGAACGTATGTGCCTCCCAAAGTTCGAGGTTACTGGCCACGTTTAATTGCTAAAGCATTGGCTGAAGATCTTGGCCCCATACTGATATTTGCTCCTCGGCGTCGATCCGCTGAGAGCATGGCTTTGGAATTAAGTAAATGTCTGCCCAATCCGGAGCCGCTGGTTTTATCTGACGCGCAGCGCAAATTGACCGGAGAACATTTATCCAGATTACTGAAATCCAGGATCGCGTTTCATCATAGTGGACTTAGCTATGGCGCGCGGGCGGGGGTGATTGAGCCACTAGCCAAAGCCGGTCAGCTCAGGGTGGTTGTTGCTACCATGGGATTAGCGGCCGGGATTAATTTTTCACTGCGCACCGTCGCGGTTGCAGCGGAATCTTACCGTCGAGGATTCATGGAAACAGTTTTGAGACCTGATGAAATACTACAGATGTTCGGTCGCGCCGGACGTCGTGGGCTCGATGAAATTGGTTATGTTCTGGTCTCTGGTAACGGCATTGGAATTCGGGATGCGTTTCCGGGGAAAGTCAGTCGGGCCGATGCCGTGGATTGGAGCGCTTTGTTGCGTGTGATGGACGCCGCTCAGGAACAAGGAAAAGCTCCATTTGAAGAAGCGTCACGTATTCAGGAACGATTGTTCACGACCAAACCTATTCCGCTAGGGGTAGAACATTCCTTGAGAGCCCCTGACGCTCCCTGCGGTTTATCAACCGATGCGGAACGAGCCAGACATGTGCGCCGACCAGTACGCCAATTCAGGAACAGTCGAGGTGAATGGGAAGACATCCGTCGTGAGCGTGAGAAACCTGCCGCTGAAGTTTACACCATCGACTATGCGGATAAAGGACATGAAAAGGATCCGTCGACAGATCCAATTTTGAAACCTTTCCTAACTCGTCCTGAAGCCGTTTCCAAGATTCGACTTTGGGGTGGTGGACGGGTTTGTGTCATTGACGGACGTGGTGAAGCGCCGATTTACGGGAAGGAATACGCAATCGGCGTCGGGATGCTGAACGGGAAGGTGACCATTGTGAAATGGGTTCGGAAGTTGCTCGGACTCAGAAAAAAGCAGATCACGGTCAGTCTCTGGGACAACAAACTGGCGGACCGGTTTATGTGGACCCTTTCCAAGCGGAAGCTGGAGGTCGTGCGTTTAGTCAAAAAGAAAGATAAGCTTCTGGCTCAGATCAGTGTCGCCTCAGTCAAGGTGCGAGTTGGAGTGGATCGCCATGGCGTGGCGCTTTGGGGAGTGGACCAGAAGGAAGAAATTCCGGATGAGTGCCAGGAATGCGATCAATTGAAAATATGTCAGAAATCCAGTCGAGCGACGGGTGTGGCATTGTTGTGGAAGGAATTGGGTTTGATCAATCGAGAGGGAGCGCCATCTCGAAGAGGTAAGATTGCGGGCTTTTTTGCACAGGGGGCGGGATTAGCGATTGCAGCCGCGCTGGAGGATCAATCCTATGACATTCGGGATTTGATTTATGATTTAGCCAACCTGGATGCCGGATTTCGTTTTTGTGGAGATGAATATCGATGGGAAGGCCGTTTGGCGATGAGTTGCAGAAGGGCTTACGGATCGCATACCATCACGGGTTATCTCGATAATGGAGCGCCGCCTCGATATGGATTTGGGGCTGAGCAAGTGGTGGCAGCTGTGCATCGCAATCCGGCGAATAAGAATCAATGGATCACCAAGTCATTGGGGACTGGAGATATTGATCGGGTCATCATTGAGTGGCGTAGCTTGCTTCGACAAATAGGCTATGCGCCTGATTTGGACTGGGATCGATGGAGGGAACTCAAGCGCCTCGCGAGTGAAGTTCTGAATGAAGTGCCATCTCCGACATTGAAGGATCTACCACCATTAGAATATCATCAGACACACCGAGTGAACCACAGATTGTCGATGGGGCGACGATAGAGAATTAGACAATGGACCACGGAACGCATGGAAAGCACAGAAGTGTTTTATTTTCCATGCTTTCCGAGTAATTCAGTGATTAATCAATTTGCTCATCGAAGTTGGAAAATAATGAAAATCGAAAATACCATTAAAAAATCCAAGCTAAACAATTTCAGAAATAAAATAAACCCTTGGAAATATAGATCTTTTCAAGAAAGGTTGGACGCCATGGCAATCATCTGTAGGAGCCAAGATGACGATGGAAAAATTGAACAAGGATTTTCTAGAGTTTATTCAATTACTCGAAAAAAATCAGGTTAAGTATTTAATTGTAGGAGGGTGTGGGATTGTTCATAGAAAACACAGAAGCGCATCTGTTTCCGTGCTTTCCGATTATTCAGTGGTTCAAAGAGCTTCAGCGATCTGGACCGCGTTGAGGGCGGCTCCTTTCAGGAGTTGATCGCCCGCGACCCAAAAGCAAAGTCCGTTTTCCATAGCGCAGTCTTTGCGGATTCTGCCAACCTGACATAAGTAGCGTTCGGCTGCGTTGAGCGGCATCGGGTAGAGATTTTTCTCTGGTTGATCAATAACTTCAATACCTGGAGCCAAGTCAAGAACGTGTCGCGCGGCTTCGACGCTGACTTCTTTTTTAAACTCAGCGCTGACAGCAATTGAGTGCGCTCGGTAAACAGGGACGCGGACACAGGTAACGCTTGCCAGAAATCCGGGATGTCCCATGATCTTTCGGCCTTCGTTCTGCATCTTCATTTCCTCTTTGGTATATCCGTTGTCCAGGAAGACATCCACATGGGGTAAGACGTTGAATGCGATCTGGTGTGGGTATACATCAGAAACAACCGGTTCACCTTTAGCGACGGCTGTGGATTGTTTACGCAATTCTTCTATTGCCTGAGCGCCCGATCCAGAGACCGCCTGATAACTGGAAGCAAAAATTCGAGTGACATCAAATTTTTGATGGAGCGGGTAGAGCG
>JAUIHU010000167.1 GCA_030432175.1 Verrucomicrobiia bacterium
TGAGTCCAATGGAAGATTTTGTCGAAATCCAGTGCCCGTTTTGTGGGGCCATTTTTGAAACCTACCTTGATCCCGGTGATCGAGGATCTGAAGTCACGGTGGATTGTGAAAATTGCTGCCGTCCGATGCGAATTGTGATTTCAGGTACTGACGAAGCGCCTGGAGTTTTTCCGGACTGATCACTTCACAGGCTGCCATTTAAAAACAATTCCTGAATATATCGATCAGCCTGCTCTTCTCCCCATTTATCTGCAGTATAATTCCAAATTTGAACCAATCGACGTCGCGCTGACGAAAAAAGTTTAATCGGCTTTGTCAATGGATCTGGAATCCTTAGCTTCTTTAATAATGTCTTTGGCCTCTACTAAATCAAATTCATTTTCAGAAGCGGCCATACCTTGGGAGATTTCGTTTCTTAACGCGGACCATTTACGACTCTGTTCAGCTTCATAATCATGGCGAATCAAATCTCGGATGTATTCACTTGCAGAACTGAAGGAGCCGTGAACTGGATCACTCTTTTCTTTGACAAAATCCTGCAACCGCCCTGGTAAACGCACATTAATTCCTTCTGACATACTTAAATACTCTCATTGTCCCACGAATTGTTAATGCTGTGGGACAAACTTGCGTTCAGGCCAGATTTAAGCTTGGGCGGACTAGCCTCACTCCAGGTCATACAGCTGATTGTCTTCTGAAAGAAAACCAACATTTTTCGTCACCCAGTGACTGCCGGACATGTTATCCACAAAGCGATCTTGAAAAGCATGCGCTGAACCATCCACAAAAAGCGCCTGTGATCGTCCTTCGTGACGAAATCCCTGGGATCCAGTCCAACGCGCGGTAAAGCCTGCATCACCCGGACTCGCCCAAGGTGACCGCATGAATTTGTTGGCTCCATCCCGATATTCTCCGTCACCGAACAACAAAGTCTGGCTGGGATTCAGGACATGACTGCTTTTGGCGGGATCCGGTTGAGTTTCCCATGCGCCATGCCCGATGTAACTGGTGTTGTAGTTGTAGCCTGTGTACGGAGACTCCACCCAGTTTGCCGGTCCGTGGTAAGAAGGGCATTGTTGTACCTGACTCACCGGACCGCCTTGCCAGAGAACACCAGCCATTGCTTTGGGAGTCGGCCCTGGAATCAGGGTGAGATCCCAGGAATAGGAGATCCATTTCCCGTCCTGTTTCTCCATCCAGTAAGCCATTGGAAAACTTCCATCCCCATCCGAAGTATAAATCGAAGCGGCGATGCCCATCTGCCTTAAATTATTGAAACAAACCGTGCGTCTGGCTTTGGACTTTGCAGACACCAGCGACGTTGCCAGCATCGCAGCCAGGATCCCAATCACAGCGATACTGATCAACAACTCTAACAGCGAAAATCCTGAGCGCCTGGAATGCGTCCCAGACGTCAGAGATTTAGAATTATCAAATGGTGAATTATGAATCATTCCTGTTCGGCGTCTGACTCAACAAATTGGACACCCAGACGATAAAAGAAACTGCCATCCACCTCAATCTCAGCTTCGAACTCAGCTAAACCAGATTCGGTGGGCGTCCAAAACTGTTCTGATACCCAACTGGATCCATTTTCACTGGAAAGCAGCTCGTATTGAATTCCCGGTTCCACCGGAAATCTGATTAGCGCCACCCCGTTATCACTGAGCGTGATTTGTAAAGTTGTTTCTGGAACTGTCTGAATACTGAATCTGCCCGACAGATTGATGATTTCAGTCGACCCGATGCCGCTGTCTGAGTCGATATTCCAATCCACAGTCCGCCAACCGGATTCTGTTTGCTGAAAAAGTTGGGCATGTTGATCTCTTGAGGTTAACAATGTTTGCAACGGAATATGCAGTTTTCCTTTGGCTGTCAGAGTATTTTCCGCTCGTGGAGATGCTAAGATTGCTTCCAACTGATAAACCGCAGTTCCAGGAATTTGGCCCGGATCCGATTCACGCCAGGATCTGGGAATGAATTGAAACTGCAGTCGTTCTGATATTTCAGACCATTCAACAACGAAATCATTACCACCGGCCAAATCCGATACCGATCTCCAACGCTGCAGCAAATCTCCATTACTCAATTCTTCCGGCGTCACCACAACCTCATCTCCCAGAAACAACGGACGACTTCCGACCACTGCATCCAATTCACCGCCGACACGCAAGGGAGGTTGACTCAAAATCTGGACATAGCGCGCCGATTCAAGTTCCACATCACTCAAATCAAACCCAGTCCCGCCACCGGATCCAGTGTACCATTCCATAGCCTCTGCCGCGGTGATTTGGTGAGCGGATCCATTCAGCAGGAAGTCTTCCAGCGCCGGATTCACTGGTTTGGAAAAATCAGTCGGAATATCAGTCCACGTTTCGTTGTCGCTGTCCCATTGATACCCTTGTGTTGGAAATGCAGTGTCAGCGAAAGGTCCATCTGTAAATGTTTTCCAAACCCAGGTTTGCCAATCATCCTCAATCTCACCCGGCAACCCCTGGAATCCGGGACTGACCGCTACCAGCAAGGGTTCTTCAAAGGCGCCGCCGGTCAGCTGAACTTCATTCATACTTGTGGTTTCATTGACATAACCAGCGCTGGCCAGAAAGGCGTTCCCAAATACCTGAAAATCAATGCCATAAGGATGCGCCGGATCATTCTCAATCGGTGGGTTCATTTCGAGAATGACACGCTCCGGTTGGTCGTTGGGAAGGGTTCCGAAAGTCAGCATCAGATTTCCGGATTCGTCCGGGGTTTTGTAAAAGGGCGCATCCACCAGACTGGAGCGACGAATCGGGCTGCCGCCGGAAAGTTCGGCGAACGGATCATAAAAGTCCCGGGCCGGAAACCCTAAAACAGACAGGGGATCGTTGTATGGATCCTGCCCAAAACTTCCCACAGCATCCACTAAAGAGCTGGCGGATCGTTGAATCGGTTCAGTCGCTGCAGCCGGCTCCCTGGGAGCTTGTTTCTTGAATAGATAAGCTTCTGTATCCGGTGAATCCGGTTCCAGAAACAGGAATGATCCAGAAGCCACTGACAATCCTACCCAACCCCCATCCTGCATTTGCACGCCAGCTAACCCCAATCCAGCCAACTCCCATTCCCCGTGCCGTCCGCTGTAGCCAAACTCATCTCCCGCTGTCCAGAAGCGAGCTGCTCCACGGTCCGGGCTATGCGTTAAACCACCCTGTGCGCCAATATCAGTCCAGATTTCCCAGGTTGGACCATTCCATCCTGACCAGTAAACATCAGCTGGATCCAGAGAATCCAATGAGTCCGCCTGATCAAATCCCTGAATCAATGTCCCGGCTTCAAAATCTTGAGCTGTCCAGGACCGCGTTGAATTTTTGACACCCAGAATCTGGTTTTCGTTAGCATCCCATCCTATCCCTAACAGCGAAGAGCCGAACTGAGTTTCAGGACTGAACACAAGAAACAAACGTGGATCCTCCGCAGCGATTTGCTTCAGCGCCGTCTCTGCATCCAGGTTCCCGTCCCAGCGAAAACCCCAGGCCAGAGATAAATCAGCGGCAGGAACCGATGACTTCCCTTGAGGTTGCACTAGCGGAGATTTCCAATTGATAACAAATCCTGCGCGATTTGATCCAGAACCTGCCCATTGAATAAGGGAATCCAGTTCCAAAGCTTGGGAGGCTAGACTGATTAGATGAATTGCAAGAATTGAGAACAATAATTTTGATCCTCGGTAAAAACGCTTCGACAAGCCTTCCGAGAACCACTTCATTTGATTATGTAACATGGTCTTCGTTGATACTATTAATTTGGGAGACCAGGACCCGCAGCTGCAGAAACAGAAGAAGCATCTGGTCTCATCCTTCTCTTTGCGGAGAAGTTGATTCTGGAGCAGCCCGTTCAAAGAAATCTCATTATTTCAGAGCGCTCCGGGTTGATGAGAAGAAATCGGCCGATATCCTGACTCCGGGCTGATAACCGCGCTTCCGCCTTCCCAGCGAGAAAATCGCCAGTGGCACTTGGAAGTTTGTCACCCGATACAGTGGCGCAACCGTCCCCGGTTCACACGGGGTTCCCTGACACCGATCTCAAACAATATTATCCTAAAAAGTTGAAAAACCGTAAAAACGATTTCAACAAACTGACTTTACACCAGCGCAATCCTGAGAAGCGAGAAATTCTTTTTTAGCGAATTTTCAGACTTTAATTGTTGAATTCAACGCCTTTGGAAAAACCTATAAATCCGGACGAAATCATTTATTTAAATTCGAGATGTTTTAGGACAGGCTCCAATTAAGAAGCGTTGATTTCATTTTTTAATATGAATTGAAATTACTTCTACATTCCAATTGTTAGTTCTTTGAAAGTTCGAGGATTCCGAATACAAATTTAATGAATATGATTGATAGAATTTATGCTTCAGGCCAACAAGATTACAGTGATGTTCCCCCTGTAATAATCAAACATCACCAAACTCGTTACAATTTCCTGAATTTGAATCAAGCTAAATGAAAAATTTAAACCGACAAAATTAATCATTGGATTGGATTTAGTAAAGTTAACCAAGGGTAAAATAATGAATCCTGCAATGTCCAAGTGGCAAAACACCCAATCCAGCTCAGTCGATTCGGATATTGATTTCAAGAGTATTATCCGGTATTCCATTGATTACGAATTTTATTCATGAATAACACATTTTTAACACCCAAACGTTGCACATTGGAACAGGATGCAATTGTAGATTATCTTCGTGATCTATTGGGATCGGCATCTGTTTTGACTGAACCGGAAGATCTGATCCCGTATGGCTTTGATGGCACGGCTGCCCTTGACGGTGAAGCCTCATGTGTTTGTTTTCCAACAACCACTGAGCAAGTTGCATCCATACTGAAGTTTGCGAACGAGCATCGGGTACCTGTGGTTACGCGTGGTTCCGGCACGGGGCTGAGTGGAGGAAGTGTTCCTTCACCTGAAGCTATTGTATTATGTCTGGTAAAGATGACCCAGATTCTTGAAGTGGATTCCAAGAATCTGACTTTGCTGACCGAACCTGGTGTAACCACTCTAAAGATCGCCGAAGCTGCAGGCGCCGCAGGGTTATTTTATCCGCCAGATCCAGGCTCAATGAAGATTTCCACAATTGGAGGAAATGTGGCTGAAAACTCCGGCGGGTTGCGTGGCTTGAAATACGGGGTGACCCGCAATTATGTGATGGGCCTGGAAGTAGTGTTGCCTTCTGGAGAAATTATCTGGCTGGGGAATAAATGTGTGAAGGATGTGGCCGGATTTTCATTGAAAGATATGTATATTGGATCTGAAGGAACGCTGGGTGTGATCACCAAGATTCTTTTGCGTTTGATTCCTGTTCCACCGAGCAAGCAAACCATGCTGGCCATTTTTGATCAGATGGATCAGGCAGCCGAAGCAGTTTCTGCAATCATTGCTGCAAAAATCATTCCCTGCACTTTGGAATTCCTCGACCGTATTACAATTGAGTGTGTGGAGGATTACGCGAAGATCGGATTGCCAACAGATTGCGAGGCTATACTTCTGATGGAAACGGATGGACATGACGCGGTAGTGCGTGAAGAGGCTGCAGCAATGGAAAAAATCTGCAAGGATCAGGGCGCGCGTGAAGTGAGGATCGCCAGCAATGAAGCAGAGTCAGTTCAGTTGGCCAGCGCTCGCCGCACTGCTTTCTCCGCACTGGCTCGAGTCTCTCCTACTACGATTCTTGAAGACGCAACAGTGCCACGTAGTGAATTGGCAGCAATGATCCGATTCATCCAGCAGGTGGCTGAAAAATATGAGCTGCGTATTGGGACTTTTGGTCACATGGGAGACGGAAATCTGCACCCGACTTTCCTTACAGATGAACGAAATCACGAGGAAATGGAACGGGTTGAAGAGGCTTTCAAAGAAATCTTTGACGAAACCATTCGAGTCGGCGGAACGATCACCGGGGAACACGGCGTTGGGCTGGCCAAGAAATCCTTCCTGGATCAGGCTCTCGGAGCAGGTGTAGTCGACGTAATGCGTCGTTTCCGCCAAAGTGTGGATCCTAACCAAATTCTGAACCCAGGTAAGGTGTTTGATTGAACAGTCTCAATAATTACGTTTCTATCTCTCATTTCTCTAAACATGAAATCGATTCCAACCTCCGCTCGAATTATCCGCGCTATTGCCCCGTTCACAGTTTTGTTGGCGCTGATCAGCCCGATCCAATCCTTAGCCGAAGACTGGCCTCGATTTCTTGGTCCAAAAGGAACCAGTGTATCCAGTGAAACCAATCTGGCTGATAGCTGGCCTGAATCTGGCGCTCCCATAGTTTGGAAGACTTCGATTGGAACCGGCTACAGCGCTCCTTCCGTTAAAGGAAATCGGCTGGTTTTGCACCACCGGGTTGGCAATGAAGAACAAATCCGCTGTTTTTCAACAACAACTCACGAAACCCTGTGGGAAACTGGTTACCCAACTCGGTATGTGGACCCATACGGCTATAATAATGGTCCACGCTGCACCCCTACCATTTCTGAAGATGACAAGGTCTACACTTTCGGTGCGGAAGGAGTTCTGAGTTGTCTTGACTTGAATGATGGTTCGTTGATCTGGAGACGTGAGACTCAAAAAGAATGGACTGTTCCAGAGGCGTTTTTTGGTGTTGGAAGCACACCTCTATTGGTCGGGGAAAAACTTTATGTCATGGTTGGAGGGCAGCCCAACTCGGGAATGGTGGCGTTGAATGCTCAAACCGGAGAGACCATCTGGGAATCTGTCGGGAAAAAAAATTGGGATGGACAGGTAGCTGTAGACTGGTCCGGACAACCTCCTCAGGACTGGAAAGAATATGAGAAGCAGGCCTCGTACGCTTCACCTGTGTTGACTGAACTGGAAGGCAAACCTCAGTTGCTCTGCTTCATGCGACAAGGTTTAGTGGCTTTAAATCCAGAAACAGGTTCCGTCCTGTGGGACCGTTGGTTTCGGGCTAAGGTCAATGAATCGGTCAATGCCATCAATCCCATAGTGCATGACGGACAGATCTTCATTTCCAGCGCTTATTATCGATCTGGCAGTGTGGTTCTGGATCCAAAACCAGACTTACAGTCTTTCGAAGAAATCTGGCAAGGGCTTGCACTCGAAATCCATTGGAGCGCCCCTTTGTTGATTGATGGACATTTATATGCGTTCAGCGGACGTAATGAGCCTGATGGTGTGTTTCGTTGTGTTGAATGGAGCAGCGGTGAGTTGAAATGGGAAGCTCAAGGAACACCTCCTGGAATGGGAATTCCAAGTCGGCGTGATTTTGAGGCGATTCGGAAGTTCAGAGAAGCAAGATTCGGTCGTGGTTCTGGTATTTTAGCTGATGGAAAAATGTATCTGTTGGGGGAGCGCGGACTTTTAACTTTGGCCAGACCTAATATCGAAAAATATGAGGAATTGGATCGGATGGATACCGGATTAAAATACCCTTGCTGGACCGCTCCGATTCTTTCTGATGGAATTCTTTACCTGCGCTCTGAAAACACATTATTAGGTTTGGATGTCAAGAACACGTCTAATCAGAAAGCTGAATGACTTAAATTAAATCATCCAGACATCATGTGCATCCCTCAATGATTGGTCTCAATAGTCGTATTAGAAATAGAAGATCAAGCCAGAGCGGGCTGTGATTTCATCTCAGATTGCTCCCACGCATGCGTCTCAGATAATCTTTTAGGCGCATGAGATTGAGGGGCAATGCCTCGATAATCCGCCAACGCCAGAAGCGGCCAGCTGATCCTGTACATGTCATACCTGAGATAGAATACTGAAGGAAAACCAGTTCCGGTTACTTCCTCTTCAATCCATTCCCCATTCTCAACCTGTTGATCGATCAAATATCGGACTCCGCGCTGCAGTGCAGGGTGATCTGCGTCTCCAAAAGCGGTTAATGCCATCACAGCCCAGGCTGTTTGTGAAGCCGTGCTGGGACCTTTACCCTTGTTTGCTGGATCATCATAGGTATTGCATCTTTCACCCCAACCCCCATCGCTATTTTGAACACGTTCGAGCCAATTTAGCGCTTTTTGGATCCAATCTTCACTCATGTCTAACCCAATGGCCTTCAGACCCCGCAAAGCCTGCCAAGTGCCATAAATGTAATTCACACCCCACCTACCGTACCAGGATCCATCCAGTTCCTGACTGTTTTTAAGGAACTGGATCGCTCTTTGTGCAGGACCAAAATCTCTGCCATATCCAAGTTTACCTAGCATTTCGAGGACTTTAGCGGTGATGTCAGCGCATTCTGGATCCAACATGGCATTATGATCCGCGAAAGGAACCTTCTCCAAAATCGGTTTGGCGCAATCTTTATCAAAAGCCGCCCAACCTCCACCCCGACATTGGAAGGATAACAACCATGGAATAGCGCGCTGGAGAGCCTCGTCACGCGCCTTTGGGTTTGATCCGGCAATTCGCCTGAGAGCCATAATGACCAT
>JAUIHU010000168.1 GCA_030432175.1 Verrucomicrobiia bacterium
GCGCTTTAGCGGCAGCCATTTACACAACCAGGGAAGATCTCAAAACCCTGCTTCTTGAGAAAAGCGTTGTTGGAGGCCTCGCCGCCCTTACTGATCGAGTAGATAACTACCCAGGCTTTCCAGATGGCCTCACTGGTTTAGAGCTCGCCCAAGGCATGGAAAAGCAAGCCGAAAGATTCGGGGCTCGAATCGAAATGGGCACAGTTGATTCAGTCGATCTGAGTTCCCGACCATTCAAGCTGACCATCGACGGAGAGCCACTTGAGACTCAGACACTGATCATCTCCACGGGAGCCGGGCATCGTCACCTGGGATTAGAAAGTGAAACGAAGTTGGAGAATAAAGGGGTGACCTACTGCGCGACTTGTGACGGAGCGCTGCCAATGTTCCGAGACCAACCTCTGGTTGTGGTTGGCGGTGGAGACTCGGCTTGTGAGGAAGCTCTTTATCTCACTCGATTTGCTTCCAAGGTTTATCTCGTTCATCGCAGAGACCAACTAAGAGCGTCGAAGATCATGGGAGACCGCACTTTGGAGCATCCGAAAATTGAGCCAATCTGGAATTCTGTGGTTACCGAGGTTCTGGATGTAGCTCAGGATAAAGTAACCGGGGTTCGACTGAAAAACACCCAGACAGGTGAAGAATCCACACTGGATTGCGCAGGACTGTTTGTGGCGATCGGGCATGTGCCCAACACGCAGCTTTTTCAGGATGTAATCAATACCGACGAGAACGGATACATTATTCCTGAGACCGGATCCCGCACCAATGTCGAAGGCGTGTTTGTCGCCGGCGATTGTGCTGACCATGTTTACCGTCAAGCAATTACTGCTGCTGGACAGGGGTGCATGGCAGCCATCGACGCAGAACGCTACCTTGCTTCACAGGAATAAACAGGAAAGGAGACTTGATGACTGATGAGTTCCGCCCAGGAGATCCACTGGCGCCGGGGATCGTGCAATCTATCACCCCGGCGGAACTGGCTGAAAATTTGAGAGGGGAGGATTCACAAAACTGGACTGTTTTGGATGTCAGAGAGCCAGAAGAACGTGAATTCGTATCGCTGCCCGATTCGGAATGGATCCCTATGGGCGAGTTACCCTTCCGCTTGCCTGAGTTGAAGGAAAAAGCGCAGGGCAACCTGGCGATTTATTGCCACCATGGGATTCGGAGCTACAGCGCCGGCCAATTCCTGCTGGAACAGGGGTTCAACTCCGTATTTAACCTGGTGGGTGGAATTGACCGCTGGTCCATGGAAGTTGATCCTTCAGCTCCGCGATACTGAACAGGCGGATGCTAATAGCAAAGTGTTTCTATTTGCGCTTCAGCCTGCTGCATGCGCTGGAACCACTTAGCAGGCAAGTTTGGGATTCAGCGCTCCCAGAACGCCCTCCAACTTAATCATACGGCTGATTGACTCCACCGAACTGTAGCTTTCTGTTAGAAAACCATTCATCATGAATCAACGCCAAGGCAGAATCGAACGAAACACTCTTGAAACCAGGATTAAAATCAGGCTCGCTCTGGATGATCCATTTCCTGCTAAAATCTCCACCGGAGTAGGATTTTTTGACCACATGCTGACAGCATTCGCCAAACACGCAACGGTTGGACTGGAGTTGGAATGTGATGGGGACCTGGAAGTTGATGCGCACCATACGGTCGAAGATTGTGGCATTGCCCTTGGGGAAGCGATTTTAGAAGCATTAGGAGACAAGCGAGGAATCCGGCGATATGGATCCGGGTTTCATCCGAAGAACCCTTTCACTGGTGAAGCGTTTGTGCCGATGGATGAAACTTTAGCCAGATGTGTCGTTGATTTTGGGGGACGTCCATATTTGGTCTGGAAAGGGATGGATTCAATGGATTACAAGCAGATTTCCATTGAAGAAAGTAGTCAGGACATGTCGACACGATTTCGATTTGGGTTGGCCAGAGAGTTTTTTCAGGGCTTCACCAACGCGGCGCGATGCAATCTTCATCTGGAACTGCTTTACGGAGAAGAACCACATCATGTCATTGAAGCTTTGTTCAAGGCTTTTGCCAGAGCCGTAGACTTTGCCTGTTCGACTGATCCGCGGATCGCAGGCAGCCTGCCCAGCACCAAGGGAAAGCTCTGAAACGCCCTTATTTCAGGGCAGCATTTCGGTATGTACAGGATTAGAGTTGGGAAGAGCTTCGGGAAAGCTGAGCCCCAACCAGGTGAATGGAGCCTACCGTTGAAAGTAGGCTGAACAGCAAAGAGTCCAAGCTCCTTTGATCTCGTCTTTATATTATTTAGGGCAAAAAAAACTCGGTTTTCTAATCCATAATTATTAATTAGGAGGAAACAGGGTCCTTTGCAGGTGAATACGGATGGATGTGAAGTCTCGAAAGGACTAAAGAAACCAAACAAGATGCGCCCCGATTATGCTTCCATGGAAGACGCTGAACTGGTCACTGCAGCACAGGCAGGTGACATGCGCAGCTTTGAGGAACTGGTAGCGCGTCATCGGGACAAGATATTTGCCCGAGCCTATTCGATGTCGAGAAATGAAGAAGAAGCCATTGATCTTTCACAAGAAGCATGGGTTCGGGCCTGGAAAAAACTGGGGCAATTTCAGGGGGACTCGAGTTTCAGTACCTGGATGACAAGAATCACCATCAATCTCTGTCTGGACTACCTTCGAAAGAAAAAACGCAGGATTTTTGAGTCGATTGAAAAAATGAACGAAGAATCTGGCGGTGTCGAACGTCTAATGCCTTTAGTAGATGAAAATCCCACTGCCGGATTGGAGAAAAGTGAATTAAGAAATCGAATTGATCAGGCCCTCGATCAGTTGTCGGAGGCGCACCGGAGTGTGATTGTCATGCACGAATTTGAGGAGATGGAATATCGCGAAATCGCTAAAAAAATGGATTGTTCGATAGGCACGATCATGTCTCGACTTTTTTATGCCAGAAAAAAACTGGCCACCCTGTTAACCAAGTATAAGCAGGAGGAAGGCTTGTAATGGATATCAGAGAGATAGATCTTAAAATTCAGTCATACGTGGATGGGGAAATGCCTCCGCGTGAAATGCTGGAGCTTGAAAATGAGTTGAAAGCATCAGCTGAAGGCCGTGAAACAATGGAATGGCTGACTCAAATCAAACGAGTTGTTCAGGAAAATGAACCGATTCCGCTGCTTGATACGCCACGAAAACTATATTGGGAAGCCATAGAACGCGATATTCAGGGCTCACTTAGTCAACCAACACCAGCTGGTGAATCGAAGGGAAATGTATTCAGTTCCTGGCTAAGCTGGCTTGCCCCTGTTTCAGCGGCCTGCCTTGTAGCTGCTATCCTCATTACTGTAACCAAATCCCCGGAAGCTCTGCAGCAAAGCCAAAGCGGGAATTCAATAGCTACTGGCATGAAGGAAACTGACGCCAGCCTGGATTTGTCCACCACTTATTTGTCCAGGATTGATGAAGCTCCCGAAACATCTGTTCCATCATCTTCAATATCCACATTTGAATTTACGTCCAATGGAATGACGGTCGTTTGGATCGAAGATAACGAATAAGTCACGATTGCTCATGCAACATTTTGCACGATATTTTAACAGTCATCCGGATTTTAACCGGTTGAACCATCCTTCATCCCAAACTCAATTTCGCATGAATACATGGTCTTTTTATTCCAGATGTGTTGGCGTACTGGCGCTGCTACTCATCAGCACAGCCCGATTTGTCCAAGCGCAAAGCGATGACGCATCATCCGAAAATCAAGAGGAATACTATTTTCGTGCTCAGCTAATCTGGGCTTCAAATGAAAATCTAAGTTCAGATGATTTGAAGCCTTTAGACGATAAGACCACGGAGAAGCTCCGCAAAGTTTTTAAGTGGGAGAACTATTGGGAAATTAATCGAAAATATGTCGGATTGGAACAAGACTCACGTCAAATCACTAAAATCAGCCCTGAATGCGAAATCACTCTCAAACGCATAGAATCTGACGAAGAAAGCAAAGTTGAGGTGGTTCTGATTGGTAAGAAGAATCCGATAATCAAGAAGACTCAGCACATTCAACAAAATGAATGCCTGGTTCTTGCTGGCCCTGACAAAGACGGGACTGCCTGGTTTGTGATCTTAACCCGAGTTGATGAAATTCCAGAGGATGAGAAGGAAGCGGCAGCGGACGAGGCGGAGGGCGCCAAAATTTGCTACTGTTCTGTACAATTCGAACACGTCACGGCTTTAAAAATGTGAGCTAATAAGGTCGCCAGTTATTCCCGAACAAGAACAAAATCCGCCAACTAATACAGCCGTTTGTTGCGCGACCGCTTTTCATCAGAAGCGGTCGTTTTTGTTTTAATGCATTGAAATGAAATAGTTTGTTTCCTGGTCCAATTTCCTATAGAATCTCCTCTTTGAAAATGACAACTCAACTTCGGCGAAACGAACCGAAGCGATAGATTACTATGGCCGATGATTCTATAAACTCCAATGCGGAGGAGATGCCTCAGATTCCAAAGTCCGTTGTGACTTATGACGCCTCACAGATTGATAAACTGGAAGGCTTGGAAGCTGTTCGTAAAAGGCCGGGGATGTACATTGGAGATCCGGATGAACGCGGATTGCACCACTGTGTTTTTGAGGTCCTGGACAACTCAATTGATGAACACCTCGCAGGTTATTGCTCCACTATCGGCGTGACCTTGCATGTGGATGGATCCTGCACGGTTCGAGACAATGGTCGGGGGATCCCGGTGGATATGCACCCGAAGTTCAAGATGCCTGCTGTGGAATTGGTTTTAACCAATCTGCACGCCGGAGGTAAATTTGCGGAAGGCGCTTACAAGTATTCAGGAGGGCTTCATGGAGTTGGGGCAAAATGTGTGAATGCGCTTTCTGAGTGGTTCAAGGTGGAAGTTCGACGTAATGGCAAGGTCTACCACATGGCTTTCGAGCGTGGAAAAACCACTCGAAAACTGACCGAACTGGGTACCAGTACCAATAACGGGACCACTATTACATTTCAGCCGGATCCGGAGATATTCACGATCACTACGGAATTCAAATTTGATTTATTAGCCAATCGCCTAAGGGAATTGGCCTTTTTGAATCCTGGTGTTGAGATTTTCCTGGAAGATGAACGGATAGATAAGAAAGAACGATTCTTCTATCAGAACGGAATTGTTGAGTTTGTGCAAAAGCTTGGAGTCAACAAGCAGTTGGCTCATGAAAACCCTATTCAGATTCGAGGTAGTCGGGACGAAGTACTGCTGGATGTGGTCATCCAGTACAACGACGGCTATAACGACCAGATTTTATGCTTTGCCAACTCTATCCCCAACCCGGATGGGGGCGCTCACCTGACTGGGTTTCGGTCTTCGCTAACGCGTTGCATTAACCAGTACGCCAAAGCCAATGGACTGGTTAAGGACAAGGACGCATCAATCACCGGTGACGATGTTCGAGAGGGATTGATATGTGTGCTCAGCGTAAAGCTGCCTAACCCAAGGTTTGAATCACAAACCAAGGTCAAGCTCGTTAATACCGAAATTGAAGGTGTGGTTTCATCAATCATTTACGAAGGGTTGATGAACTTCTTCGACGCTAACCCGAATGTCGCGAAGAAAGTCGTTGATAAATCACTGACGGCAGCTCGCGCGCGGGAAGCAGCCCGCAAAGCCAGGGAAACAGTTCGAAAGAGCGCTCTCAGTGGAGGTGGACTTCCTGGGAAACTTGCAGATTGCTCAAATCGAGATCCGTCCAATACTGAGCTATATATTGTGGAGGGTGACTCTGCTGGTGGATCAGCCAAACAGGGCCGCGACAGAAATTTCCAGGCGATCCTTCCACTTCGAGGAAAGCTGATCAACGTGGAAAAAGCGCGTCTTGATAAAGTGCTTCAGAACACTGAGATTCGAACCATGATAACCGCGATCGGCACTGGTATTGGTGGCGGTGATGGAGAAGGATCATTCGATATCAGCAAACTGCGCTATCATAAAATTATTATTATGACTGACGCGGATGTTGATGGATCACACATTCGAATTCTGTTGCTGACTTTCTTCTATCGACAAATGCCGGAGTTGATCAAGCAAGGTTATGTTTATGTTGCCCAGCCACCATTATATCAAATCACTCGTAAAAAACGGGTCGAATACGTTCAGGACGATCGACGATTGAGTCAGATTTTGATTCGATTGGGCGCAGAGGACCTCTGCCTGAAGATTTGCGAAACAGAGCAGGAAGTGCAGGGAGATGATCTGACTGAGATTTTGGAACTGTTGGAGAATCTGGATAAATACGCCGGATCCATTCGCAAGCATGGAGGTGATCTGGATCAACTAGTCGAGAAAAGAGATCCTGAATCGCGGAGAACACCTCGCCACTTGGTTCGAGTTCGGGAAGGGAATGAAGAAAGCGTTCACTATTTTCTGACAGAAGAATCATTGGCGGAATTCAGCGCATCCAATCCAGACCTGGGATTAGGAGGGTTTATCGAAGCTGAGGTTACCGAAGCTGAATCTGAAGCTGAGGAATCAGAAGAGCCGGTGATTCCTGCTGATGAAAGTGAATCGCCTGACACGCCGGAAGCAGTTAAACCCACAGCCAATGACACCACACGCCGCGCTATTTACTTCGAATTACATGAAAGTGTCGCCATTGACAAGCTGCTGAACCGTCTTTCTGAAAAAGGTTTCGACCTCGATCATTATTCTGCTCAGGAAGCGCCATTGTTTGAACTTTACGAAGGCGAGGGCGAGAAGCGGAAGAAAGTACGAGAACTCTTTTCTATTCCATCCATTCTGGAAACCGTAAAAGAGCTTGGAAGGCAAGGGATTTCGCTGAAGCGATTCAAGGGATTGGGTGAAATGAACGCCGAGGAACTCTTCAACACCACCATGGACCCCAAAACGCGCAAACTGCTTCGAGTAGAATTAACCGATGCAGTAGAAGCTGAAGAAATGTTTACGCGGTTGATGGGAGACATTGTGGAACCCCGCCGCCAGTTTATCGAAGATAACGCCCTGAACGTTCGAAATCTGGATATTTAACCATCAGAAAAACTTATTAAAGAGTGGGTTAAAACATTGAATTTTTCCATTTTAACCCGGTTTTTAAGAGAACCATCAATGAATCTGCGGCGAGTATCAGGACAACAATCACAATGATTGTGTCTGAGAAAACACTGCAGAGATTGGATGATTTATTTAAAGAATTGATCCTGTAAAAGTATGGCCGATTCGACGCCCGACAACGAGATACCTTCACCTCCAATGCCAGACATGGCTCCGATAGATAAGGTGAACGTCGCCGAGGAGATCAAAAATTCGTTTTTGGATTACTCCATGTCCGTGATTGTGTCACGGGCGCTCCCCGATGTGCGTGATGGACTCAAACCATCGCAACGGAGAATTCTCTTTGCGATGCATGATCTTTCCCTGACACCCAACCGCCCGCATCGGAAGTGCGCAAAAATCTGCGGTGACACGAGCGGGAACTATCACCCTCACGGGGAAGCTGTCATCTACCCAACTCTGGTTCACATGGCCCAGCCATGGGCAATGAGAGATCCGCTGATCGATGGTCAGGGGAACTTCGGCTCCGTGGAAGGTGATCCTCCGGCCGCCATGCGTTACACCGAAGCCAAAATGACTCACCTGGGCGCCATTTTGATGGAGGATATGGACAAGGACACCGTAGATTTCATCGCCAACTATGATGAAACATCAAAAGAGCCCACGGTGTTTCCTTCAGCTTTTCCAAACCTTCTGGTTAATGGGTGTTCGGGGATCGCTGTCGGAATGGCAACGAACATTCCTCCACACAATCTGGGAGAGATCATCGACGGTGTCTGCGCAACGATTGAGGATCCATCAATTCCGATTGAGGAGTTGATGAAAATCGTTAAAGGCCCGGATTTCCCAACGGGGTGTACGATTTATGGGCTGGATCCGATCCGCCAGTATTTTGAAACCGGACGCGGTTCCATGAAAGTCCGAGGTAAAGTGGAGATTGAAACTCTGGACTCAGGTCGAGAGCGGATATTGATCCATGAAATCCCTTACATGGTCAACCGAGCCACGCTGGTTCAAAAAATCTCCGAGTTGGTCAACAACAAGGTGATTACAGACATATCGGATGTTCGAGATGAGTCCTCCAAAGTCACACGAGTCGTTGTTGAACTGAAGAAAGACGCCATTGGACAAGTGGTGTTGAATCAGTTGTACAAGTTCACACAACTGGAGACTTCGTTCAGCTCGAACATGTTGGCCATTGATCATGGTCGTCCCAGAATCATGGGACTCAAGGACCTCATCAATTGCTATATAGAACACCGCCGGGAAGTTGTACTCAGGCGTACTCGATTTGAACTGAACAAGGCCCTGCGTCGAGCAGAGATTCTTGAAGGTTACCTGATTGCCCTGACGGACATGGATCACTTCATTGAACTGATCCGCGCCGCTTCCAG
>JAUIHU010000169.1 GCA_030432175.1 Verrucomicrobiia bacterium
CTCCAGGCAAGCTGGCTAATGGCGGACGTTTGGAAGCCTTGGCTATTAAAGGGCAACCTGGACGTGACACCAGGAACTGGAATGGAGAAAAACCAGACTCACTCCCTGCCGGGCAGAAATTCGAAGTAGAATGGATTCCAATGACCCACGTGGAATCACCGGACGACGATTTACGTTATCGAGGCGCCGAGAGTGGCGCGGCGGTCTTTGCGCGGGGAGAAGGCATGTGGTATGGCAACGGTGAAGTCTATTTTGCCTGCACCAACGGGGGAGCCAACCAAAGCGGACAAATCTTCCGATATATTCCGAGCCCATACGAAGCGACTAACAGAGAAAAAGATTTTCCAGCCTCGCTCGAACTATTCATCGAACCCAACGACAAAAGTCTCGTAGAATACTGCGACAATCTGACCATCACTCCATGGGGCGATTTAATCGTCGCAGAAGACGGACCTGAAGAGCAATACATCCGCATGGTGACACCTGAAGGCAAGACCTACACCCTGGCAAGAAACGCCTTCAACGACAGCGAGTTCACCGGGCCGTGTATGGCCTCCAACCATCCCACACTCTTCGTCAACATCCAACGTCCCGGACTCACACTCGCCATCACCGGCCCCTGGGCAAGGTAAGCCGTAAAACACAAACCACGAAAAGTCCCTCAAAAAAACACGAAATCCTCAAACATATTTTTTAGTGCTTTTCGTGGTCCAAATAAAATATTCTTTCGTGTCTTTCGTGTCTTTCGTGTCTTTCGTGTCTTTCGTGGTTCAAATAAAATATCTTTTCGTGTTTTTCGTGTCTTTCGTGGTTCAAAGGCCGTCTTTGACTGGCTTGCTATGAGCGTATACTCTGGATCATGAAGTTGACTCAATCGCTGTCCAGAATGCAACAAACGGCCCTCAAGTGGCGAAGCGAAGGAATTAAAATCGCCCTGGTTCCAACGATGGGTTTTCTACATGAAGGGCACCTGAGTCTGATGCGTCATGCAAGAAGAAGTGTTGGCCGGAAAGGGAAAGTGATTACATCAATTTATGTGAATCCCACCCAGTTTGGTCCTGGTGAAGATTACGGACGTTACCCGAGGGACATTCGGGCTGACAAAACGCGTTGCCGGGAAATGGGAGTGGATATGTTATTTCTTCCCGATAATGCCTCAATGTATCCGTCATCTAGCTCCGGTCTCCCTTATAGCTGCTTTGTCAAAGAGAAGCGCCTCACTTCCGGTATGGAAGGAGCCTCACGGCCAACTCATTTTGAAGGAGTGACTACGGTAGTAGCCAAGTTATTTCTGATCACTCAACCTCATTATTCAGTCTTTGGAGCGAAAGATTTTCAGCAGGCGCGTGTAATCGAGAAGATGACATCTGATTTAAATTTCCCGATCCAAATAATCATCGCTCCCACTTTGAGAGAGGCGGATGGATTAGCTATGAGTTCGAGGAATAAATATCTGTCCAAGCCAGAACGGTTGCAGGCTCCGGCTTTGTGGAACGCTATCCAATCAGCCAGGGACTCGGTGAAAAATGCTAACAACGGTTTTATTCCAGTTAATCAATTGCGCAAAAAACTCATCAAACAAATCACTCAAAGCGCCGATATGGAAGTGGATTATATTGAGTTTTTTGATTCTGAAACTCTTGTGCCTGTCAAAAAAGTTAGTACCACGGCACGGATGGCTGTTGCCGCTCGATTGGGGGCAGTGCGACTGATCGACAATGCTTCGCTGGATCCAGCCAGTCCTTACTGAATTTATTGGGTTCCTGATGTTCTTCTGAAGATAATGCTTCTTATGGGGATCGGTCTCGGCGGATCAGCAAAGCACAATTCCAGGTCACAAATTCCCTCAGAATCGGAATCGATGTGATCCATTTCAATTCCGGATAATATCGTGGAAAGCAGGCTTCCACATAAATACCTGGCGTGGATCGAATTTTTTTCAATGATTTTCCGATCCAGGTGACGAACAAATTCTCTCCGGGTGTGTGCAATCGTTTCTTTCCAGTAATTTTGTCGTAGACTGCAGGGCCAAACCGTGGTCCCAGATAATGAAATGGAGAGAACTCATGTCCACCCCACGGCGATAACCAATTGGTCCAGCTGAGGAAAAACCATCCACCCGGCTTCAATAAACCAGGGATTGCGTCGACTAAGCGAAACGGATTTCTGAGATGCTCATAGACGTTGCTGCAAACGACTCCGTCAAACTGCCCCAGAGTCGATATTGGATCATTATCAAGGTCCAGTGGAGTAAATGGATACTTCTGGAGATCCTGGTCTCTGAAATCTTCGGTATCTGAGAAATCAACTTCTGCGCCGGCTTTCAATAGCTCAGAACCAAAAATTCCGTGGCCGCATCCTAGATCCAGGATTTGCTTACTTTGAAACTCATCACAAGCCCAACGACGAATCCAATACATCGCATCCGTTGCCTGCATCTGGTAAAAGATTTCATCATCACCGCTTTTCAGGTGCTGGCGAATGAGTTTTGGGAGAATCATGGGGGATCTGGAGATTGAAAGCAGACAGGGTCTCACATTTTGAGAGACCCTGTAAATTCGACGCCAGGCTACTGTGATCAATCCAAGTTCATTCGATCATGAACTTGAACATCACGTCACGCTTCTCGAGCAGGCAGTTGTTTCTCGACCATTTGCATTGAAAGGCGGGCATATTTGGGAAGTCCGTTCTCGGTTGGGGCTTCAGGATCACCCACAATGAGAGGGCGAGCGTATTCCACGAACTTCTCATTCGGCAGGAAACCATCGTCAGAGATCCAGTCCCGAGGAATGAAATGCTCTACGTTGGCGATTTCACCCAGGTTATGGAGATCTGTTTTCCATTCATAAGGGTGATTTTGGAGGCGGATGATTTTGACCATCATTCCGCTGATCCCATTGATCGCAGCTTTAACTGCTTCTTCACCGCAGGCAACGGCTTCATCAATATCCAGCTTGCTGGCCCAATGGGCGGCTGCGCGTTGGGCATAGCCCAGTTTGACGGTCCTGGTTTTGGTTCCCAATTTATCCTGAACCAGATCTTTCAGGTACTCAGCGGCGCCAGACAGCACCGGGTGTCCAAAAGCATCCAGGTTATTTTTATCAGCTGCTACTTCCTCACCATTGGAATCCTTTAATCCTTCACCAACCACAACAATGCAGTACTTATGCCTGGCGACGGTTTCTTTGACTTTGGCCAGGAATTGTTCCTGATCGAAAGCGATTTCAGGGAGCAAAATAATGTGAGGGGCATCTTCAGGACGGCGTTTGGCCAGGATGGTTCCGGCGGCAATCCATCCGGCAGCGCGGCCCATGACCTCAATAATACAGCAGGATCCATCGTCCGTTGCCATGCTGCCGACATCAGTTGCTACTTCGAGAACTGTAGTGGCGTTGTATTTGATCACGGACCCGTAACCAGGGCAGTGGTCTGTGTGAGGCAGATCGTTATCGATAGTTTTAGGAACTCCGATGACTCGCAAATCGTATCCTCGTTCCCTGGCTTTTAAATGGATTTTATGCGCCGTATCTTGGGAATCATTACCGCCAGCGTAGAAGAAATATCGGATATTGTGCGCTTCAAAGACCTGAAACAGACGCTCCATATCTTTTTCGGCCTGTTCTGGTTTCTTGGTAAAATCGATCTTATAACGGCAGGTGCCGAGCGCTGCAGCAGGAGTATGTTTTTACTCCTCAATGGTTTTTGCTTTTTCTTCATTAAGATCGATCAGCTCTTCGTTCAGGATTCCCAGAATCCCGTTGCGTCCACCATAGATCTCTTCGATGCAGTAATGTTTTCCAGCTTCCTGGATCACTCCCGCTACGCTTGCGTTGATGACCGACGTGGGTCCTCCCGACTGCGCTACCAACATATTGCCGCTCAATTCAGCCATATTCTGTAGAAATTCTGTTTGCTTGTCAGATTAGGTTTAACTGGTCGTAGCCTGCTTCTTCAATCTCTGAACCACAAATCGGGCTCGCCTCTCCTGCAACCACGCCGCGGTCATATTTGCCGAAGGGATTGTACTCTGTCAAAGGTGAACTCTGATGCATTTTCATAAAGGAGGTTTGTTTGGAACAGGTTTATGATCTTTGAGAAGGATATGACGTTTTCTGAATGAAGCGCTTGAATAAAGCTATCTGGTTCATTTACAACTCCTTTTTCATTCCTGGTTCACAAATCAGGAGTCATTCTGCTGAGAGCGCTGTTGCAACCAGAACTTGTCAGCGAAACATTGCTTTATATGGTGGTCGAGTATCTTTACTTAATCCCGGCTCTGATCATTCTCTGGATCCCTGCGTTTGCTCCCAGGGTTTTGGTGAAGGAATCCAGTAGAAAGACTATGGTTCACAGGCATGCCAGCCATAGCGAACCATTGTTGCGACATTTTTCATACTGGGGAAACTGGATCAACGCATTGAAAGGTTTTGCGGGCGCCTGGCTTCTGTGGAATGGAGCGTTCACTGTGGACCAGAAAAGCTCTGGAGCCACACTGATTGAGACGGCTTGCTTAAACGCGCCGCCGCTCCTGGCTTTATTGCCCCAAATGTTTCGCATCTTTAAAGGTCGCCTGGTGCTGTTCTCGCCGACGATGTTTTTCTCAGGGTTTCTGCTGGGGTCGGGAGATCCGTTAAGTGGTTGTTTTGCAGTGTTAGCGGCCTGGATTTTTACAGCTGCCGCCCAAGATTCCAGAATGTTACTTCCAACCATGGCCTTGGCTTTGGGAAGCAGCATTTATCTCATCAATGGCATAGATTTGCCGTCTCTGGTCAGAGCTCCAGTTTTATTGACTCCACTCATGATCAGTATCTTCCTTCAAAAACCTTTGATTGAAATCCGCGCTCCCCATAAGTTGCCCGTCAAAATTTAATATAGCTAACGGCGCGTCATATATTTCTGCGAAGGATGCGTTTGTTTAACTCGGACCCATTTTATTTGTCCGAACCGCCTTTATGAAAGTCCCGCTTCTAGATTTGGCAGCGCAAAATGCTGTTTTAAAAGAACCATTGACTCAAGCGTTCCAGCGCGTTCTGGAGTCCAACCAGTTCATACTCGGACCGGAAGTTGCAGCATTTGAGGCGGATATACTGCCATGGACGGGCGCTAAGCATTCACTGGGTGTTTCCTCTGGAACAGACGCATTAATGGTGGCTCTTTCGGCGCTGGGAATTGGGCCAGGATGCGAAGTGATTTGTCCGGCGTTTACATTTTTTGCAACTGCCAGCTGTGTTGCCCGGCTTGGAGCCAGGCCAGTCTTTGCTGATATTTGCCCGGTTTGTTTCAACCTGACACCCAAAGAAGTGGCACGACGCCTGACCCGGCAAACCCGAGCGGTGATTCCAGTTCATTTGTTTGGGCAGGCCGCCGACATGGATGGGATCCAGGAAGTTATTCAACAATATTCCAATGAAGCAGAGACCAAGATCCATATTGTTGAAGACGCTGCTCAAGCGATTGGAGCAAAATACAAAGGGCGCCCTGTAGGATCATTTGGGGCGTTTGGAACTTTCAGTTTTTTTCCTTCCAAAAACCTCGGTGGCTTTGGAGAGGGAGGGCTTGTTACCACGAATGATACGGACCTTTATGAAACTGCGCACATGCTGAGGAGTCACGGATCTAAAGTGCGTTATCGCCATGAAAAATTGGGGGGTAATTATCGGATGGACGCCATTCAGGCTGCTTTGCTTCGGGTGAAACTAGGTTATCTGGACCGATATAACGCGGGCAGGAGCAGGAATGCTGATTTTTATCTTTCGGAGTTGAAGAGCATTTCCGGTTGCATTCAGGCAGAGGAATCTTGGTGTGAATGTGCCACAGAGAGTATTTGGGTTTCAAAAACAGGGGATGCTCGACTGATTCTGCCAGTTGAATATGCGCATAATAAATCTATCTGGAATCAGTTTACCATTCGGGTAATTGGCGAAGGAAAGAGAGATGCTCTGAAAAACTTCTTAGCAGAGAGAGAGATCGGATCAGAGATTTATTATCCGGAGCCGCTTTACAATCAACCTTGCCTTCAGGAGCCGGAAGATGCAGAACAGGGATTTCCTCATGCAATGCGACTTTCTGGAGAATGCTTAAGTTTGCCCATTTATCCAGAACTGGAGACGGATCAACTGGAATGGGTTGTAAAAGCCATCAAGGATTTTTTCAATCAACTTTAGACAGCAGGTAGAATGGCGCATTTCATTGAAAGAATGAAACCAACCGACATCAATCGCACACCAATCGGAGGCGCATAAACAAATAATTTTGAAATTCTTTCCGTCTTTCGAGAAAATTCTGTATTGTCTTGCCACCAATCAAAAGCGCTTAAGAATCACAACAGACGCTGAATCAACATGAGCTTTATTAAAGTAAGAATTTACGATTACAGCATGCCTCAGGAGCATGACATCTATCTGAACACGGATCATATTGTTTCACTGGAGCAAGTGGATCAAGGCTATTGCCTGGTTACTTTAAGCAACAAAGAAACTGTTCAGGTTGAAAATAAAGTAGAAGATATTCTGAAGATGACTCACTTCAGTGGAGCGACAGAATAATCCGGATATGCGGATATGCTGACGATACCGCTTAGAGTGGTTGGATAAAGCAGAACAGCTTCTGCACGTCTACGTCTTGGCACAGAGCCGAATGAAATCTGAATCTTCCATCCGGGCCAGCTTTTCCAAGTACTCCTGGGTATTAAAAACCGGTATCCAGAACACTCTGGTTTACCGGTTTAATTTTTTGGTTCGCTGTCTATTCGGATTGATCCCTCTCTCTGCCACGCTGTTTCTCTGGAGAACTATTTACAGAGGACAGGAAACCGAAGGAGCAGAGATTGGTGGATACACGTTGTCCGGGATGGTCACTTATTATTTGCTGATTACCATCGTTGATGCGCTGACTGCAGTCACCGATGATGACTGGCAGATTGCCTCAGATATCAGAGAAGGACGCATCAGTCAGTTTATTCTGAAACCGATTCATTTTCTTTCATACCGAATCTGCTTATTTATTGCTTCACGCCTGGTTTACATAGCGGTTGCCGGGGTTCCGCTATTGCTGTTGGCGATAATCCTCAGAGATTATCTGGAGAAACCAGAGGATCTGGCCACTTTTGGGTTGTTTCTGATTTCGCTGGTGATGTCCGGGATGATTCAGTTTTTGCTCTCGTACACCATGGCGTTGTTAGCTTTCTGGGTTCTTGAGGTTTCCACTTTTATTTTTATCCTGTTTGCAGTGGAGCATTTGGCTGGCGGACACTTGTTTCCGGTTGATATCCTGCCCGATTGGCTGGCTACGGCGCTGTATTTTACTCCGTTTCCCTACCAGCTATTCTTTCCTGTGAGTGTTTATCTTGGGAAGGAATTGAGTGTGTCCCCGTCCACAGGACTGATGATTCAAGCCGGGTGGGTTTTATTTTTCTGGATTTTGGCTACTTATGTCTGGAACCGAGGATTACGTAAGTACTCTGCCGTTGGAGGCTGAACGCCCATGAGCGCTTCCTTGAGGAACATTGGGGGATAAAGAAATCTTCTGAGTCGGAGTTCAGAGCTTGGGTGTCAAAAATTTCGCAGATGAAATTTAACTTGAGAAGTGAATGATCAGGGTATTCTCAAATCAAATTTATCTGCGGTTCAAATTTGGGTGTCAAAGATTTGAAATCAGTTATAGCGCTTAACGAATTTGCGTTTTTCGTCGGAGTCCGAGTCATTACCAGATCCTGATTCAGGATTCGACTCTTGTGAGGGCGGAGTCTGACTGGATTCTTTGGCAGGTGGTTCCTCAGAAGAGGGAGTGTTGTCTGCTGTGACTCCCTTTTTTTCGAGAGATTCCACAAAATCCATGCGCAACTGAGTCAACACAGTTTTCAGGAATTTATCTTCTTCAGGAGAAAGATTCCCTTTGGTTTTAAACTCCAGCATTTCGAGGTTGTCGATAAACATCTTTGCTGATTCCACGTCGACTTCAGTCTTGCCGGTCTGAGGATTCGGGACTTTCCCCATGAACATAAACGCCATCTGCGCATATTGATTCACCATGCCGGCAAATATAGCGGACATGATTTCCTCACGGCTGGCGTTCTTCAATCCATCTTCATTGATCATAATTCAGGCTTTAAAAAATAAGTGATTGATTCGAAATAAAACAAATATTTACAAGTTTTTCATCAATCGAACAAGTCCAGTAACCAATCATTGAGGCTATGGGCGCAATTAAAAGTGGGTGGAGTGAAAATTTTCCAAGGCCAAAGGCCTGACACATACCAGCCTGGGCTGCCAAGCCCAGGTTTTGGTTCATCCCCACATCTCCAAGGGCTGAAAGCCCGACACAAAAAGATGTTCTGAGAGAAAATATGCTGTATCTGTATCGGACCTTCAGCCCTTTTCATTGAGGAGAATGCCGCCCTGGGCTTGGCAGCCCTGGCTGGTATGTGTCAAGCCGTT
>JAUIHU010000170.1 GCA_030432175.1 Verrucomicrobiia bacterium
GCAACCGTAAACCTCTACAGCAGCGCCAATGGGAAAGATTTCGAACCCTGGGTCACACCTCTCTTCGAAGAAGGACGGCCC
The DNA here is from genome assembly GCA_030432175.1 of Verrucomicrobiia bacterium. GTDB lineage: Bacteria > Verrucomicrobiota > Verrucomicrobiia > Limisphaerales > JAUIHU01 > JAUIHU01. The sequence goes on from JAUIHU010000170.1 coordinate 82, forward strand.
AATGAAACCACGATTCGGTTCGGTCAATCCGGGACCGGTCTGGCATTTGTGCGCCGTGATAATTACGGTCAACCGGGCTCTTCAGCGACCGCTTTTCTTGGAATCTCTTCCACTCCTTATAAAGACTGGCGGTGGATGGATCTCAAACGTCGCGTGGGTGGTCCCAACATGGTTCAACTGCCCGACGGACGTTGGATCGGTTCAGGTCGTTTTTATGAAGGCGGCGCTCACACAGCCCTCTTCTGGATCAATACGGAAGTGGGGCGTCTGGATGAAATCATGCGGCTACCTTCGTCCGGTGACTGCAGTTACCCAGGTATGGTCTGGAAGGATGATCAGCTCTGGATCAGTTACTACAGTAGCCATGAAGGAAAGACATCTATCTACCTCGCCAAAGTAAAAGTCCCTCTGCATCAACCAGCCAACTGGAAATCTAAAGACTGGCGACTCTGGATTGATGATCAAAATATCGCCTCCACAACCGGCGCCATTGAACAGTCCCTGAACTCGCCTCAACCGGCGGAAAAAGTCCTGGACTTAACCGAACCTTGGGAAGGGATTTATTCAGGATACTTCACAGTCATCCAGACCCCTGAGCTGTATCAGATGTACTATCGAGGCATGCCGGAAGCGAAGCATGATTTGGATACCGAAGTCACTTGTTACGCCTACAGCAAAGACGGTATCCATTGGATCAAACCGTATCTGGGAATCTACTCACATAAAGGATCTTCAAACAACAACATCGTCCTGGCCAGACATCGTGCATGCCACAACTTTGCTCCATTCTATGACGCTCGCCCCGATGTTCCCGCTAATCAAAAATACAAAGCATTGGGTGGAACCGGAGCGCCGGGGCTGATCGCTTTCATGTCTGCGGATGGAATCCATTGGAAAGAAATGCAATCAGATCCCGTCATCACAGAAGGCGCTTTTGATTCACAGAATGTAGCCTTCTGGTCGGAATCTGAAGGGAAATACGTCTGCTACTTCCGAGTCTTTCGTAAAGGAGTCCGTTGGATCGCCAGGGCAGAGTCTGACGATTTTATTCATTGGTCGGATCCGGTGGATCTGGATTACGGCGATCTCCCAATGCAACACCTTTACACCAATCAACTCTTTCCCTACCCACGCAATAAAAATTTGTATATTGGGTTTCCGACAAGATTCATGCCGGGACGTCGGGCGTTGTCTCTAGAAACCACGGAAGCTCTGGGAGCGGATGCGGGGTTTGATTTTCGGAACGATTGCGCCGATATACTGTTAGTTTCCACTCGTGGAGGCGATCAGTTCAATCGCGATTTCATGGAAGCCTGGATTCGCCCGGGTAAGGATCCCAAAAACTGGACATCACGAGCGAACTACGCCGCTCACACTTTGTTGCAAACCTCGGAAAATGAGTTGTCCATTTACGTCAACCACAATGTTGGCTATCCATCCTCGCACATTCAGCGTTACACACTGCGCCCGGATGGGTTTGTCTCCATGAAGGGAAAATATGAAGGTGGATCAGTAACAACTCCCGTTCGGATTTGGAATGGCGAGCAACTTTGGATCAATTATTCAACCTCAGCGGCCGGGTCGATTCGGGTGGAGATTTTGGATTCGGACAACCAACCGATCCCAGGCTTCACACTGGCTCAAAGTCAGGAGATCATTGGAGACGAACTGAAGCGATCCGTGCAGTTTACCGGGGATCTGAAATCAATTCATGGACTCCCGGTACGACTGCGATTTCACCTGAAAGATGCGGATCTATTCTCCTTTCGCGTGGAATAAAAAGCCTCAAGGCGCCTGAATTTTTTCAGGTTGATTGTCAACTTTTCGAGTGGGCCATTGGGCGTTTTTCGAATGGAGTTCTTCGATCAGCGTCCCGGCCAACTCCTTCAATTTCTCCGGCCGCTGCTCAGCCAGATCATTGGTTTCGCTTATGTCTTCAGCCAGATGGTAAAGTTCCCAGCTCTGGTTCTGGTAGTAATAAATCGCTTTCCAATCCCCGATTCGAATCGAGCTGTGTGGCTGGTATCCACCAACCGGACTCCCGGTCCACTGATGGGGATAATGGAACACAATCGAACGTCCGCTTAGTTCTTGCAGGTCTTCTGAATCCACACACTTTGCCAAAAGCGCCGGAGTCCAGTCCATTCCGTCAATCTCACACGCCGATCTCGATTGCGGCTTCAGCCCAACCCAACTGGACAAAGTTGTGTAAATGTCTTCAATGATAATCGGAGTCTCACTCATGGAATCAGCTGGGATCGGCAATCGCTTCTGCAAAGGATGATTCGCATCCGGCTTTGCCCAGGAAACAATAAACGGGATACGGGTCCCCCCTTCGTAAGCCGATCCTTTCCCCTCTCTTAAAGGCCAGCAATGGGTGTCTTGCCCAGTCCCACGAGGTGATTTACCACGAGCATGTTTAGATAATCCACCATTATCCGAGGCGAATACGACAATAGTCTCATCTGCAACCCCAATTTCTTCAAAAGCAGACATCAACTCTCCCAAGGAAGCGTCCATGCCTTCCACCATTGAAGCGTAGTAAGCCTCAACCTGCGGAATCTCTATATCAGTTCCAGGATATTTTCTTCCCAGATAATCGTCTAAAAATCTTCGATGCGGCTGAATCGGCGCGTGCACAGCATAGTGCGCCATGTAAAGAAAGAATGGCTGATCCGCTTCCACCGCCTCTTTCACAGCGTTGATCGCTTCCATGGTTAATGCATCCGTCACATGGGTCTCTGTGCCATGATACTTTTCCAACCCTGGAATCCCCCATGGACGAGTGTGGCCTCCCTTTTCTTTATTCCCGTAATTCTTCTCTCCATGGTAATGACCCGGACCGCCAGCAGCGTGGCCGGCAATGTTCACATCAAATCCCAAGGTAGTCGGATCGGATCCAGCGGTATCATAAGCTCCCCAGTGCGCTTTCCCGGCATGAATCGTTCGATAGCCCAGTTGCGATTTAAGCATTTGCGGTAACAAATCCGGATGAGGCTGAAGTCCGGAGCGATCCCAATTCTCTGGAGCTTTCAAAGTCGAAGTCTGCCTGGAAGTTTCCTGATCGGCGTAAAGAGTCCAGTTGGTGACATGATGTCGGGCAGCATTCATCCCGGTCATCCAGGAAGTACGACTCGGAGAACAAACAGCGCAAGCGTAAGCTTGAGTGAACTTCCTACCCTGAACCGCCAATCGCTCCATGGAAGGCGTTTGAAAATGATCATTGAACAAAGTGCGTTCCTTCCAGAAAGGAACTGAAGTATCCTGCCAACCCATGTCATCCACGAGGAAGAAAAGGATATTTGGTGGATTCGATTCTTCAGAAGAAAACACAGCCTCTGGACTTTCATCCGCTAAAACCGCAATAGGAATCACCCCAACCCACAAAACAATCCGAAATAAAAAATTTACGTAAACTCGCATAAAACCATCCTGCAACGCCGAAGAAAGATTTCCAACTCAGAAAAGAAAATTCATCCTCAATTCTTGATTCCTAGTTTCTAGTTTCTAGTTTCTAGTTTCTAGTTTCTAGTTTCTAGTTTCTAGTTTCTAGTTTCTAGTTTCTAGTTTCTTAGTTCTTAGTTCTTATTTCTTAGTTCTTAGTTCTTGGTTCTTAATTCATAATTCATAATTCATAATTCATAATCCAGCCCCCTCTCAATCTCACGCAATTCCATCAACTCAGCCTCCGTAAAAATCAACCCACCCTTCTCGCGAGTCAACTCCGCATGACGGGCCTCCAGTTCTCCTGGAAGCAACACATCCTGATTCCCATGGCCTTTGATATCCTGCACGATGGACCGAAGATTTTCTTCCAACGTCCTACCTTGAGCGTAGCTTCCACCTGTGATGGCGTCTGGGTGAATCACCTGAAAAAAGAATGTGCAAAGTCGTTTCTCCTGCACTGGATTGATGGCTCGAGTGATCTGCCCGCGCTGAGTTGGAAGATTTCCACCAATCCAGGCAGCAAAGAGTTCATTCAGCAAACCCAAACCAAATCCCTTGTGTCGAGCGAAGGGCAACAAAGCTTTAGCTTTTGCCGGATCTGTCGTTGGCTCTCCCTGTTCATCCAGAGCCACACCCTTCGGTAATTCCATGCCCTCTCGTTGCAACTGTTGAATGCGCCCCATCGCCATCATCGAAGTGGCCCAATCCACGAGAATTGGAAATCCCAAAACGGGCTCAGTAGGTAGCGCCCAGGAATGAGGATTCGTGCCCAGCGCTGGATGTTTTCCGCCGTGTGGAGCTACCTCCGCCAGCATGGCCGTACAGTTCGTATAAGCAAAGTAACCACGGCGAGCCGCTGCCAAAACATAAGCTCCTCCCCAGAGATAATGCCAGGCATTGTCTATCGTCACTATCCCGACACCCAACTTATCCGCCATTTCCATGCAGCGTTCGATCGCTGACCAGCCAACCGAAGGTCCAAGCTTGGCTTGAGCATCCCATTTTTCAGCGGTGGCAAATCGAGATGGCCGCTTGAGAACCTCAGCATTCGGGCGCGTCCCGCCAACCCTGGACCCAAATAAATCATCCAGATGCAAGGCCTTGATCAGATTATGTGAATGAATCCCGTGCACAGCCGCTTCCTCACACAAACGCGCCATGTCCTCAGATTCTGCCTTTCCATAGCCGCGGTTTACAAAAGCATTCAAGGCCAATTGAAAATGCCATTCCTTGGTAACCAGTTTCATGGAATCTTTCCTCATACAAATCATTCTCCTCTTTTCATCCCATCAACGCCATATTGAATCCCAATCTTTGACACCCAGATTCCAACCGCAGATTTCGCAGATTTTCTGCAGATTTTTTCTTCAATCTCCTCAATCTGCGCCCATCTGCGCCATCTGGGGTTTCTCCAGCAGACACATGAATCTTGCTTTTCTGCGGAATGTTGATGCAAACCATTCTCGTCTTTTTCTGCGGATACAACCATAATAGTCGTTATGTACAGGATGCATATCTTACCGCTCTCCGTTTTACGGCAGTCATTATTCCGCAATTGCTCCCGGTCTCTTTTATTGGCTTCCTGGTTTGGACTCCTGGCTGCCAACCCTCTCCATGCTCAGGAAGAACCCGAATCGCCTATCTCTGCCGAGAATTCAAGCCCGACAGAAAATCCTGCCGATGAACCAATTCCGGTGCGATTTCAACGCCCTCCAGCATTGTCTGCAAGTGTCCGATACATTTTTCAACCTTCTGCAGACCTCGACTCCGCCGGAGACTTCGAAACGCACCAGGCTGGTGTCAATCTGGTCAAAAGAATGCGGCTATCCGATAAAGATCAGGTCGCGATCAGTCTGGGTTACATTTGGAATGATTACTCCTGGAATTCAGAAACATCAACTCTCAGAGCGGATCCCTGGTCCTCCGTGCATTTTATGAGTCTGGGAGCGTCTTATCGGCGAGTCATCAATGACGATTGGACATTCTTCGGGATCCCTAACCTGCGTTTAGCCGGGGAATCCGATGCAGATGCTGAAGACACGATTATGGGAGGAGGCATTTTCGGAGTCACTTACGAGGTGAATGATCGGTTGAGTATCGGACCTGGCTTTGGGCTGATGACTCAGTTGGAAGATGACGCGGCTTTATTTCCTGTGGTATTTGTCCAATGGAAATTCGCTGATGAGTGGTCCGTGGGAACCACCGGTGGATCTGGCGCTGCGCTTGGACCTGGCTTACAACTCAATTGGGCGCCCACTAACAAACCCTATCGAGCCAACTTGGGCGCCAATTTCGAACAATTGCGGTTCAGGTTGGATTCAAACGCGCCTCAAAGGAATGGAATAGGACAGGACCAGGCCGTTCGATTGGGAGCCGATTTCCATTGGATCCCTGGTCCAGCTGTAGATTTATCAGCCATGGTTGGTGTAAAGCTCGGTGGAGAAATTTCGATCGAAGATTCGCGAGGAAACGAATGGCGATCTGAAGATTACGATCCAGCTCCATACTTTGGCATTGGGGCTCGATTTAATTTTTAATCTACATCAGGGGCTGAAGCGCTAAAATCTCACCAATCCTGTTGTATGATGAAATCAAAACCTAATTGTATCGTCCGATTTGCCGGGTCTGTATTAATTGCTGTAGGAGCTTTGGTAAATGTCGAATCAGCCCAAACGAAACCAAAAATCGCGCCCTGGCCTGAAAACCCATGGTATTGGTCGATGAACGGCGAACCGGTCACTCTGATTGGCGGCAGCGACGACGACAATCTCTTCCAATGGCCCGCCGACTTGCTGATCCCGCAGCTGAACCGGATCCAGCAAGCGGGTGGTAACGTGATTCGGAACACCATGAGTGATCGACCGGACAAAGGATTTGAGGTTTATCCCTATCTTCGTCTGGACGCTGGAAAATATGATCTGGATCAGTGGAATTCCGAGTACTGGGAACGATTCCAATTCATGCTGAAAGAAACTGCCAGACGCGGGATCGTTGTTCAGATTGAAGTCTGGGATCGGTTTGACTACACCGACGTGCGTCAATCCAACTGGAAACGTCATCCATACAACCCGGACAACAACATTAACTACACAACGGAAACGTCTGGGTTAAACAACCATTATCCAGCGCATCCGGGAGCCAACCAGCAACCTTTCTTTTTCACGACACCCAAACAACGCAACAACGAATTACTCCTCAGTTACCAAAACCGATTCGTTGAGCAGATGTTAGAAATCAGTCTCGAATTTGACCATGTCCTTTACTGCATGGACAATGAGACGAAAGCTGAGCCAGAATGGGGCGCTTATTGGGCAAATAAAATCAAAGGCGCTGCGGTGGATCGTTGCAAAACCGTGTACGTCACTGAAATGTGGGACGCCTGGAATCTTCGTTCGGATGAGCACAAGGCCACCTTTGATCATCCGGAGCTGTATGATTTTGTCGACGTCTCCCAGAATAATCACAACAGCGGACAAAAACACTGGGACAACTTTCTGTATGTGCGGGAATATCTTGCCTCACAACCCAGACCCATGAATACGACCAAAACATATGGCGCCACCGGAAATAAATTCGGACACAATGATCAGGATGCTGTGGAACGCGTTTGGCGACATTTGTTGGCAGGCGCAGCATCCGTCAGATTTCATCGACCTGACTCCGGCCTCGGTATTGGTGAAAAAGCATTCAACTGCATTCGAGCCGCACGAATGGTCAATGATCAAGCGCCTTTTTGGTCTTTGACACCCTGGATGGAAGGTTTGAGTGAACGAGAAGAAAATGAAGCCTACGCAGCGAAAAGTGAGGATGGAAAGATCGTTGTGTACTTCACCGGCAATGGATCAGTCCTATTGGATTTAACTGAATCACCAGGTGAGATCAAAGCAACCTGGATCAGCATAGACAAAGGAATCATTCATCGCCCATGGACTGGGACTGGAGGCGCATGGGTAAATTTATCCTCACCGGGAAAAGGTAATTGGGTCTGGGTGAAATATTAATTCAGATCCGATGGACTCATCAGCTTGGCCCCTTCAGAAATAATTTACGAGATGTTACAGATTTCGGGACACAAACGAGCATACGTGCTTTTGCAAAACATTATTTAATCCTGTATGCAATGTAAGATTTGGGAAAAAGTCCAAGCAAACGTTCTGTTTTAATCACACAATCCGGGAATAGCTCCTTGAATTTATTTTTACTCAAAAGGCGAGTGAATCGAATAGTTTCATCAATTTCTTGCTGAGAAGGCTTCTGCATCCATCCCCAGACGCTGAACCACCGAACAATTTTGCGTCTGAAAGAAACTGGAAACCAATGAACCAAAGGAGCCAGAAAGTGTGGTTCTATGGGACATTCCAAAGCTGGAGTCTGGATCCAGAGTTTTTTTCCGACCCGTCTAGTTTCTTCAGCGAATCTCTTTTGCTTCTCCCAATCTCCAACATGTTCAATGACAGAGTTTGAAAAAAGAATGTCATACGAATGATTCGGGTATTCCAATGCACAACCATCTCCAATTGCGGTAGTAATTGAATGATCAGGGTTGGCGGACCCATCCCATTCCACTGGGTGCACATTGATGCAATCAATCCTTTTCACAAGTTGTGGACGGTTTGTCCAGTTGTCAGGAAACCCACCGACATCCAGCATCAGGTCAGTAGAACCAGGCTGAATGATGGCATCAAATTGGGCGATTCTTTTTTGGCGCCATATCTTAAAAATTCGTCTGTAAATTGTGTGGATGTTCATTCTAACTGTTTCTCGTTTTACACAATACTTAGAATTTCTGCAATATCGGCAGTTTTGAAAATTCAAGAAACGAGTTGACGGGTGTGATTAAAGGAGGGTGGCGTAAAAGTGAAAAAAATGAATTATTTTAGC
>JAUIHU010000171.1 GCA_030432175.1 Verrucomicrobiia bacterium
ACTGCGGAGCGACTCTGGATCTCTTCCGTGTTGAAGACTTGGTGGGAAAAGATTCAGCAAACCGGCGTAGATATTGTGACCAACGTCGATGTTTGGGAAACACTCGCATTGAGTGAGCGATCACAACCGGAATGGCGGGAGCTGGCTGAGACCGTTTTAGAATCTACGAATTGGATTAGCCAGCAAAAGAAAACTGTCTGGTTAGCTCGCTCGAATAACGAGGATTTACCTGAACAAGTAAGACTGACTGCAGCGCGTTACTGGTCCAGGTCAGAATTGAACTCAGCCGTGACTGAGAGTCAGTGGATCTCCTGGTTGGTTGGTGTCGATACTCCAGAAGCGCTTCGAGAATTTGCTTCGCTTCAATTAGTGGACAACGGATGGGAATTGGAAGGATCCGGCAAACTATTGATGACCCGATGGTTGGACCCCAGCCTTTCGACCAGCACGCGTTCTTCCCTGAAGCGAGTTATGAGGTCCGGGCCGGTGAGTCATTTAATTCGATGGGAAGCAGCTCAACCTTTTGAATGGGTTAGTCGTACTGATTTAAGCGCTGAAATCAGGACTTTCATTGCGGAATTGGTCGGGGAAGTCCCCTTATCTGAATTGAGGCCCTGGATTGAGCTGGGTTTGTCTCCGCAACTGCCGGATGTACTCCGGGCGCAGATCTTACAGAATTTGGAAAATTGGACCACTGACATTGGGTCTGCTGGTTTCTTAAATTTGGCAAGCCGCCTGGGATCGGAATCTGAAGTGACACTTGAGATTTGGGTGCGATGGCTGGAATCTGTTGTTGAGGGAGATCCCAACCTTGAAAAGAGCGTTCAACTCTGGTTTTCGGACCTTCGATCAGATGTCCAACGCGCGTCTCAGACCCCATTGGAGGAACTCCATCAGCTGTTGGATTTCTGGAGCAAGTCATGGGCGGCGCTGGACAATGAAACTGGAATTAACAAAGAATTTGACACCCAGGTTTCGTGGATTCCTGAATCACTGGAACGGTTGCGGGCGACATCTGATATGCGTTACTGGGAGCGATGGAAACTTTGGATGTCCAGTAATGCGATTTGGTTGGCTCCGATAATAATAATGTTTCTGATTGGGGTTGGGGGCTCGGGGTATCTTTTCTGGACGCTTCGCAGTCGGCCGCTTCAGCTTTGGAAGTGGATGGGATTGGATTCGGATGTTGGAGGAACTGGTTTGGGGGCGTTCCTCCGTCAGATCCCATTATCCGAGCGATGGGTGTTTTGAAGACTGGCATTTGAGCAGTGGCGGGAAGAATTGATTGCCTCTCAGTCGGCCTTCGAAGGAGAAGTATTTCGGTGGGCTCCGGCCAAAGTTTCTATTGGTGGAGAAAAGGTGGACTTCACTCCTGAGCTGATAAAGCGTTTCGCGGAGGCTTCTAATGCTGAAAATATTTTGCTGATCACAGGTGTTGAACGATCCGGAAAAAGCTCCCTATTGAGACAAGCCTGTGATTGGGTGCGTAAGAATGAGCATGGGATCACCGCGGTTTCTCCGATACCCGTTCTGTTGGATGGGAGAGATCCGGAACAGAATTGGACCACTTCACTGGTTGAAACGGCGTTGCGTCAATTGCGTGAGCAATATCCAACTTCACTTGCGAGGTTGAAGGTAGAGTGGTTTGAGAAGTTTATAGAGCTGGGTTGGATTTGGCTTTTTATTGATCATGCGGAAGCAGTTCCTGGGATTGATTTGGAAGATTGGGTTTCGGGTGGCGATCACCAGGAGTGGAAGAATATTTTAGTGACGAGTACTGGTGGCTCGGATTGGGATGGGTCAAATCGGATTTATACATTGGAAACCAGGGAGTTGGATCGAGACCAGATTGGAATTTATTGGGACCGAATGCTGCGAAATGAGGGAAAATCAGGAGTCCTGGATTTGGATTTGTATTATGACGCTTTGAAGACTTTTACAGGTTTGATGGAAACGGGAACCGTTCCTTTGGAGACTGTATCGGTTGGATTAGAATGGGTCATCTGCCATGCGGACATGGTCAATGATAAAGCTCCTACTTTTCCGCATTCGATGTTGGAACTGTTCCTCTGGTGGGCCAGACAATGTAATGAGGAAATCAAAAAGAAACGTTTGGCGGATGCAGCGCTGGAGAGGGTCGCGCAAGCTGTTGCTTGGGAATCGGTCAAGACCCGGTATGAACTTTCCGATTTCCAAAAAAAGGATATTTACACAAGCCTTTCCAATGAATCGCAGATTTCAGTTAAGCTCGATTATCTGGAGAGAAAGTTGCGATGGTTAACAGCTGTTGATGCTGAAGGTCGAATTTTGAAATGGAATTTCCAATCTCTGGGATTGTATTTGGCGGGGGGACAATTTCAGATGTTGCTTCAGGAACAGAGCGATTTCCTGAAGGAATGGATCTCTAAATGGCCAAAAGACGAAAGCGGGAAAAGTGCGCAAGAGTCCAGGGATTTAGCAAGGGCCATATATACCACCCTGGTTCAGCATCCAGTCACTCAAACACACAATGTTGTCATTGATGAAAAACTCGAACTTGGTATCGCCAGACTGGCAGGAGTGACCCATGATCAGGCGATACGATCGGTTCGGCGTCGACGATTGAACGAGGTTCTGGACCAATTACTGAATCCGGAGACCAATGATCGCACGCCAATTTTGGATTCTCTCCGTGAGATGGGGATGGATGCGAAGGTGGCAGCTGAACCTTTGGTCCGCTTCGCTCTGGAACAGAAGCAGGACTTGGAATTGAGACAGGCGGCGCTGGAAGGGTTGTCTGCATTGGGGCCAGCTGCTTCGGGTGTGGTGGAAGAATTGGCTCACGCCGTATCGAATCCGGATGAACACCTGTTTTTCCGCTTAAAAATGGTGGAAGCCATTGGGAACATTGGAGAGAAGGCGTTTAAAATAGTTCATGCTCTGGTTCGACTTTTAAACCAGGAATCCACTCAGACCTTCTTTAAATATCAGATTTTAGAAACTCTCGGGAAGATTGGACCTGCAGCGCATGAGTCATTAAGTGTGATACAAAGGTACACGCGGTCGGACGCCAACGAGTTAAAAGAAGCCGCTGAATGGGCGATTCAGAGGATTCATGGCAAGCAACCCCCACCGTTAAGAAAAGCTGTTTCCGAAATCGGCGCAGGCTCAGACCGCAAGTCCAATAGCCTTGCTTCTCTGGATTCAATGGGGCGTTGGATTCAATTGGCCAGAAGTTTGAGAGACCCTGAAACTGTTGACCGAGAGCAAGCATTAAAAGCGCTCAAAGAAGGCGGAGAAGATGCTCGAATGGCCACCTCAGAAATTGTAAAGATCAGCAAAGATCGAGAAGCGGATATGGAAGCTCGACAGCTGGCATTAGATGCGCTGGCAGAACTTGGGGCTCGCGCATCAGATGCATCCTCTTCGCTTGTGAAACTCGCAATGGATCCCGACGAGTTGATTTTTTATCGAATCAAGGCGATTGAAACACTAGGTACCATTGGTGAAAAGGCGGTTGAAGCTGCGGTCGCATTGAGATCCGTTTGCGCTAACTCTAGAGAGCAAGTGTTCTTTCGGGCGCGGATTATTGAAAATGTTGCCAAATTGGGGAATGAAGGAAAACGCCTTGCGGTGAGTTGGAAAGCTGAAATCTCTGAGGATGATTTAAGCGCCGGCTTGAGTGAAGCCTTTGAATCCATTGGAGTCGACCAATGAAAGAGACTGAAAGCTCAGAACAACAAGCGCCTGAGAATGAATCAAATACCACTTTTTGGCCGCACCAGTCTGTCATGTTGAATGAATGTCTGGAAGCTTTGCAACCTGATGCAGGCGGCGCTTATCTTGATGCCACTCTTGGCATGGGTGGACATACTGAGGGAATTCTTGAACTCTCCAGCCCGGACGGACGCGTTTGGGGAATGGACCAGGATCCTTTCGCCTTAAAAACAGCTCAGGAAAGGCTAACCCGATACAGGGATCGATTTGTTCCTGTTGCATCGAACTTCTCCCATGCGGCCAGTTATTTTGGGAAGGGGCAACTGGATGGAATACTTTTGGATCTAGGAGTCAGTTCCCCTCAATTGGACCGTGCTGATCGTGGATTCAGCTTTATGAAGGATGGTCCGTTGGATATGAGAATGAATCCGGAAGATACTCTCACTGCTGAAAGCATAGTAAATGAAGCGCCGGAGCGAGATCTTGCCAGTATTTTTCATCACCTCGGGGAAGAGCGACATGCACGCTTCTATGCTCGACGCATCGTCGCCAGGCGCAAAACACAGCCTTTCGTTTCAACATTAGACCTGGCTGAATTCATTCAATCCATTCGCCCTGGCAAGCCTGAGAAAATCCACGCAGCAACTCGTGTATTCCAGGCATTGAGGATGCGGGTCAATGGCGAGTTGGAAAGTCTGCGAAACGGATTGATCGGTATGGGCAATTGCCTGAAGACTGGTGGGCGTCTGGTGGTTCTGACATTTCATTCTTTGGAAGCCAAGGTAGTTAAGCGCTTTGGTGACCTGTTTGGTCCGGCGATTCATGGACGCTCCGGACCTATGAAACATGGTGAAAGTTCCGAGCGAGAGCGGTTGAGATGTAGAAGTTCAGATGTATGGTTGGATCCAGGCGAAGAATGGCCAGCATTTGAAATGCGTTGGATTCAGAGAAAAGGATTGAAGGCTGGCGAGGCAGAAACCAGCGCCAATCCAAGAAGTCGAAGCGCTCAACTTCGGATCTTGGAAAGAGTCAAATGAGCAGGTAATATTAAATTATCATGTACTCAGAAACCCACCATGAACAGGCTCCCTCATGGGCTCGTCGAGCAAAGACTGATTCCCCGATCACCTTTCGCGCCTTTATCGCGGTGACATTGTTCAGCGCAATTGCTGTCAGCTCTGGAATTGGTTACCTCAAGCAGAAAGAACACACCGAAGCCATTGGAGCGGATATTAAACAGTTGGAGAGTGATCTGGAGAAATTGCGATTGAAGAATCAACTCAGAGAGACGGAGATTGAGCGTTTGAAATCCCCCCAACGACTGGAAGCAAAAATTGCTGAGCTGAACCTGGATCTGGCTGCTCCCAAGGAAGAACAAATACTTCGTATCGGCGATCCAACGATGCCAGAATTTGAGCAAAGCCAGCTTAGCGAAACGCGAGAAAGACTGTGAACAGGTTTCTCGCGAATCTGGCCTTCAATAACAATCCCAATCTCAATATCTCAAACCCTCAACCATGAAATCGCCGGCGTCTGGAGACTGAGATTGGGAAAATCAGTCTGGAATCTCTATGGCCTCCGGGAAAAGGTTTCCAGACTATTTGAATCTTCAAGGAGCATTAGCCTTGGCAAGCAAATCTGCCCAAACACTCAGGGCTTCCCGATGAGGTTTTTGAGCTGCAATTTTTTTATCTGGATCTTCCATTGCCTCGAGCGAGGAGATTCGCTCCTGGATCCAGTCAATGAAGAACTGGACTGATTTTTTACTGATATGCTTGGGCTGGTCTCCGATTTCTACATAATAAGGGGCTGTAGATGCGAACTCGAATGTCTCCTTTTTTTCCCCAATCGCACGAACCAGGAACCAGCCACTGGATTCAAATTTTACCGGGTTTAATCCATTTTTTCTAAATTCTGCCTCTGAAATGGACTGAATCACCTCACCGTTTTTGATTAGTTCAATAACCGCAATCGGATTTTTACTATCCAGAGAAACGTTCAGTTCAAGAGTTCTTGGCGCTCCACCTGGGGATCTGAAAACGTATCCAGGTGGAAGGTCGTTAACCAGAGTGCGTAATAATGGTCCGTTTGTTACAAATGATTTACCCGCTTTCAAAGCGGTCCACCATTTTTCGTAAGTCAACTCGCCTTCAACATGCGCGTAAACACGATTATGACCGACTGGATTCTTTAATACCCCTGAAGCGCTTCCTGCTGATGGCGCAATTCTGAATCCTGAGTTAAGAATGTGGTAATAGAGGTCTTGAGTCCAAAGCGCATTCCCAAGAGGACTCGGATATTTTTCGAGATCCCGTCCCTTACCCCATGCTTCATTATCCAACATGCCATTCTGTTGGATGTGGTTGTGGGCAATTCCGACTGTGTCAATTTTACCTGAAGCAATCCAGGTTGGGGTGTCCCACCAGAATGGTTTTTCAATGTCAATGACGGTGGTTGGAGTTCGATTAGCATGAGCTTGATCGAGGAAAGTGATGCTGGAGGGATACTCCTGCTCTGCCAGGGTGAGGTTGAGTGGTTCAGGTAAGTTGAAATACAATAGCGCTCCACCACCCCGTTCGTCCTCTCCTGCAAGTGGGTGAATCCAGCGAGATGTGTCCGGGATTTGCTTCACACTTTCAGGAAGAGGGTTTTCGAGCCAGGGATTGTTCTGATTCCACCAGGTGATGACTGGGGCGATGTGCAAGTCTTCGGCTTTGGCATGTAATTCTGCTTCATCAACAGGACGGTGAATATGCAGATCTCCGCTATACCAGCCCTCAGCAGCAGGATCCGTTACGCGAGTCAAAGGGACAAAAATAACTCCATATGCTTCCGGAGTGACTTTGAACTCACTTTCTCCGCGTGTGAATCCAGGTCCATGCTCGGCTTCGATCACATAGTCACCTTCGGGGAGGGACAGCTGTAAATTTCCGTCACACACAAACTGACCATCATAAAACGGATAACCAGGAATCCTGATCACTCCTCCATCCTTAAAGCTCAACCGAACCCGGCAAGGCATAGGTTGCTTGTTGGCCTCGTCGACAATGACGACCAAAGCTTTGCCCTGCGGAGCGGCTTTGGCTTCCGGGGAGAATATACTTCCTGAAACCAGGATCCCGGCCATGCTGAATGCGCTTAATAAAGTTTGATTTAATTTCATAGATTCAAATAGCAAAGGGTATGAAATAGACCCGAAAGTAGCTTTGAACGCTCAAAACTAGCGTTTCCAGGTTTTATGAGTCAATCCTGTCTCGGATGATTCACCCGGAAGAGCATCATTGTAGGTACCTAGAGTCTCCTTCAGGCATTCGAAACAAAGGCTGTTTGCAAGAAATTTTATTCTTAATTTATTATTTTTCATTATTAATTACCTCGTATGGCATCCTATTTTAAAGCCTGGCGGAGAGTGGAGTTTTCAGAAACTGACATGGCCGGTATTGTACATTTTTCCAACTTTTTTCGATACATGGAAACTGTCGAACATGCATTTTACCGGTCCTTAGGATTCAGCGTGATCCTCAGTGGATTTCAGCGTCCGATTGGATTACCAAGAGTGCATGCCTCCTTTGATTACAAGCGCCCACTTCGATTTGAGGATTCATTCTTAATTGAGCTGACTGTCCTTGAGAAGAAGGAAAAATCGTTGGCCTACAGAATAAAAATTTCCCGTTGTGACCCAGAAGAGAGACCTGTGGAAGAATGTGCAATGGGTCGATTGGTTGTGGTTTGTGTGGAGCGACAGCAGGATGGAGGACTGATTTCAGTTCCGATTCCTGAAGAGATTGCTAATGCGATTGAGGTTTTTCAGGGTGAATAATTGAGTCAGATTGGGACAAGGTTTGTCATTTCGAATGAAATTTTGCTTATTGGGGAACTCAACCTTCAATCCCGTAAATTAAAAAGCATTATCATTACAAAACCAAATTGCTCTTTGACCTGAAATTCGTTAGGAATCCGGTGTCAAAAGAACAGAATACATTTTGCCTCATCCATTAGCTGAACCGCTTTGGAGGAGACAGACGCACAAATAATGGCTGACAATCCCACACAGGAGTCGTCCCGGCAGCGAATTGAATCTGCTGAAAACCAACCAGGGTTTCGCGAAGAATTTATTTCGATCTGGAATAAATTTCCGGACAAGACTGTCTTTTTTACCCTGTTTATCGCCTGGACGGCTCTGTTTCACTTTTATGGGAATTCAACGTTTGGGTACGTGGACACTGCATCCATGTTCAGTTGGTTGCAGTATTCGTACAGTGTCACACCAGATGACGAACATGGAGCGTTAATACCTTTGGTTGTATTGGGATTACTCTGGTGGAAGCGAGAGGATTTGGTTCAAGTCCAAAAAACAGCTGAATGGTGGCCAATAGCGCTGGTCATTTTGGCAATCGGGTTGCATTGGGTAGGATTTGTCATTCAACAGGTCCGTATTTCAATAGTTGCCTATTTTCTTGGAGTCTATGGGTGGATCGGAATGGTTTGGGGTAGGAAATTCCTTCAATCTGTCTTCTTCCCGTATTTTCTTTTTGCGTTTTGCGTTCCAATTTCCACTTTGGCTGAATTTATTACCTTTCCATTGAGGATGGTTGTTACTGTCAGTTCTGTGGGAATTGCGCAGGGATTAGGGATTGACGTGATTCGGGATGGTTCCAGAATTTTTGATACGCAAAATACTTATCAGTACGATGTAGC
>JAUIHU010000750.1 GCA_030432175.1 Verrucomicrobiia bacterium
TTGATCCGGCCGTTCTACCCGGTAAACTTTCGCTCCAAATTGTGCGCATGTTTCCGCAAGTTTTCCGGTGTTGTTACTGTGAGCTCCACCCATCACTACAACGACATCACATTTTCTGGCTAAATCTACAGCCGCCAGTTGACGCTGTTTGGTGGGTCGACAAACAGTGTCAATATGACGAACCTCTGATTCAGGAAATGCATTCCGAATAATTTCCACCAAGTGTCGGGTCCAACTCAATGGCTGGGTTGTCTGCGCCACGATCCCAAACTTTTTTCTGGGCTCCAAGGCTCGGGCTTCCTCCTCGGTCAGGATCACTTCAAATTCTTCCAGATCACCAGTTAATCCACGCACTTCCACATGATCTGCTTTTCCGATTACCACTGGAAAAAATCCATCATTCACCAAGCGCCTGGCGGCATCGTGCGCAACTTTCACCAATGGACAAGTGGCTTCAATGACATCAAAACCCCGCTGCTTCACTTCGCTGATCTGACGGTTGGATGCGCCGTGAGCAGTGATCATGACAGTTTTTGTTTTGACCTGATCCAACTCACGGGTTGATTCAATCCCCTTGGATTTCATTGAGTCCATGACATCCGGATTGTGAGCCAGGTCACCAAGAATGGTCACCGGATGTTTCTCAGCCACTTCCGTGGCAAGTTCAATAGCATCTCGCACCCCGAAACACATTCCTGCATGTTCAGCAATTATTAGTTTCATAGTAGGTTATCAATCCAGGTAATATCTCTTTATTCTACAAAGTTAAATATTCTAAATCGGTTGTCCGGGTAAATTGTAGATTTTGTCAGCAATCGAAATTATCTGCGGCTTCTCCTTCAAACTGGAACATCTCCCAAGCTTCCAGACCCAAACTCATTTTCAGTCTCCGGGGTGGATCTGGATTGAGATTCCAAGGACCTCAATGGTGAGGATTGAACGATTTTTTCCATGTCAGACAAGTACTTCTGAAATGCTGTTCGACCTTCATCCGTGAGACTGACAGTGGTCAGAGGCTTTCGGTTTTTCACTCGTTTGGTGATTGCTACATACTCAGATTGTCGCAAGGTCTTTAAATGTACGCTGACATTTCCGTCAGTCATTCCAAGAATATCACGAATCTCAGTGAAAGAAAGCGAAGTCGCTCCTGCAAGCAATGAGATGATAGCCAATCGGCCTTTTTCGTGGATCACTCGATCCAGGTTAAGAAAAACTTCAGGATTCATGATGTGAATTGTAAGTTTCAGTTAAATTCAAATAAATACCGTATAACAAATGGCCGCCGCCAAATCCGCCTGCCATCATCCAATGTAACTTCCTCCAGTCCAATGGCCTTTGCCCAAAATGTTCAGGCAGAAAAAGATTCCAGAATCCCAAACCCAAAGCGCAAAGAATGAAACACCACCCCAGCAAACGTATACCACGAGGCATGAAAAATCCGGCAGCGTTGAGTCCCATACCATAAACGCCCATCCACATACAGGGCGTCCAACGCATCCAGTCCCGTGACTCCTTTCCCGAGTACCAGGCCCAAACAGCAATAAAAATGCCCATTGCAACGGAAGGCAAGA
>JAUIHU010000172.1 GCA_030432175.1 Verrucomicrobiia bacterium
GTGACGAGGTCGGTTGTTGGGTAGAATTTCTTCAGCGTGGCTTCGTCCATGGTGGCAAATGGCCAGAGCCAGGAGGAAAACCAGGTGTCCAGGACGTCGGAGTCCTGTGTCCAGTCGTCGCCGGGAGATTCCACCTGACAGCGGATCTCTTCCCCTTTGTACCAGACGGGGATCCGGTGCCCCCACCAGAGCTGACGGCTGATGCACCAGTCTCGGATATTTTCGAGCCAGTGATCAGACACCTTGCCCCAGCGATCCGGATGAAATTTCATCTCGCCATTCAGCGCCACATCTCGGGCTTCTTTCTGGCTGGGGTATTTCAAAAACCATTGTTCAGACAAACGAGGCTCGATCGGCACATCCGCGCGCTCGCTGAATCCAACGTTGTTCTGGTAAGGTTCTTCTTTTTCCAATGCGCCCAATTCCTGGAGCAGTTCAGCGGACACCTTCCGCGCTTTAAAGCGGTCCAGTCCGGCCAGGTCCAGTCCGGCTTCCTCGCTCATCTTGCCTTTTTCATCAATCACTTCGATGAAGGGCAGGTTGTGGCGTTGTCCGATATCAAAGTCTGCCTGATCGTGCGCCGGGGTGACTTTCAAAACGCCGGTTCCGAATTCAAATTCAACGTGCTCATCAGCAACGATCGGAATCAGTTTCTGCTCATGCGGAACTTCTTTCGGAAGTGGGCGCACCACATGCTTACCGATCCACTTGGCGTAGCGTTCGTCCTTGGGGTTTACGGCCACGGCTGTGTCACCCGGAATGGTTTCCGGGCGGGTGGTGGCAATGGTCAGGAACTCTCCCGGAGCTTCGGCGATTTCAACTTTGAAGTAATAGAGGAACCCGTTCTGCGGTTTCATGATCACTTCCTCATCCGACAAAGCCGTGTGGGAAACCGGGCACCAGTTCACCATCCTTTTGCCACGATAGATCAATCCTTTGTTGTATAAATCGACAAACGTCTCAGCGACACGACGGGAGTAATCTTCATCCATCGTGAACCGCTCTCTGGACCAGTCACAGGAACAGCCCAACTGCTTGAGCTGATCGATAATGATGTTCCCGTGTTTTTCCTTCCACTCCCAAACCCGCTCGATAAACGCGTCCCGTCCCAGATCGTAGCGGGATTTTCCTTCGTCCTTCTTGAGTTTCTTCTCTACCACAACCTGCGTCGCGATGCCGGCGTGATCAGTGCCCGGCAGCCACAGAACTTCCTTCCCTTCCATCCGGGCTTTGCGGGCGAGGATGTCCTGGATCGTGTTATTCAGAACGTGCCCCATGTGCAAAACGCCCGTGACGTTCGGGGGCGGAATGACGATGGAGTAGGCAGGTTTGGTGGATTCCGGGTTGGCTTTGAAGAATTCCTGGTCCAGCCAGTGGGCGTACCATTTTTTTTCAACGGACTGTGGTTCGTAGGCCTTGGATATTTCGGTCATCGATGGGTGAAACGATTAATTTAGATCAGTAAAGTGTAGTAATGCTGAGATATTGTGAGTGAATGGAGGGTGAGATTCCAAACGCTCATGTTGTCTTTTTGAAATCAAACGGTAGCGGTCAGGTTCTTCATCGCGCAGTATCGCAATAGCCAATATTCCAGACTGTCACTGAGCGCTTTCAGACTGGCTTCCACAATGTTGCCGCTGACTCCCACAGTGCTCCAGGTGTTTTTGCCATCCGTGGATTCGATCAAAACGCGGGTGAGCGCGGCGGTTCCAGTGGAACTGTCCATGATGCGGACTTTATAATCGGTCAACCGAAGCGCCTTCAGCTCCGGATAAAAATTCGCCAGTCCCAATCGCAACGCTCCGTCCAGTGCATTGACCGGACCGTCCCCGTCGGAAACGGTGTGAGCGGTTTGCTCACCGACTCGAACCTTGATCGTCGCTTCGCAAACGTTCTCCAGTTGGTCACCACGCATGGAAACGTGGTACGCGTCCACTTTGAAAGGAGGATCATTCTTACGCATGGCCTGCATGATCAGGAGACCCAGCGAGGCTTCCGCCGCTTCAAATTCATACCCCTGATGTTCGAGGTCCTTGATTTCCTTCAGGATCGAACCCAGATCTGCATTCACGGCTTCCATATCAATCCCCAGTTCCTCCGCCTTCATCAGGATATTGGATTTGCCGGACAGATCACTGACGAGGATACGTCGGGTATTGCCAACACGTTCCGGGTTGATGTGTTCGAAGCTGTGGGCGATTTTCTGAACCGCATTGACGTGCATGCCGCCTTTGTGTGCGAAGGCAGTGGCGCCGACCCAGGGTTGGCGGACATCCGGGCGCAGGTTGGCGATTTCATCCACGAATTGTGATAAATCGCGCAGGCGTTCCAGAGATTCTTCCGGCACACAGGGACGTCCCATTTTCAGGGCCAGGTTGGGAATCACGGAAACCAGGTTGCAGTTCCCGGTGCGCTCTCCATAGCCGTTAATCGTTCCCTGAACCTGAGTCGCTCCGGCTTCAACACTGACCAGGGCATTGGCAACGGCGAGTCCGATGTCGTTATGGGTGTGGATGCCGACACGGCTGGATCCGGAAATGGCCAGCGCTTGCTGGGTCCAGTGGATCACTTCGGAAGGCAAACATCCGCCGTTGGTGTCACAAAGAGCAATCACATCCGCTCCCGCTTCCGCGGCGGCACGCAAAGTGGACAAACCGTAATCCGCATCGGCTTTGAGCCCGTCGAAAGTGTGTTCCGCGTCGTAAATGACGGTTTTGCCCTGATCTTTCAGATAGCGGATCGTGTCGGCGATCATCTGGACGTTTTCATCCAGTGTGGTTTTCAGGCCTTCCGTAACGTGGAGATCCCATGTTTTTCCGAAAATCGTAATGACAGGTGTTTCCGCTTCCAACAGCTGACGCACCTGGGGATCTTCCTCGACTCGAACATTCTTCCGACGAGTCGAGCCAAACGCTGCGATCCGGGAGTTTTTCCAGGAACGGGATTTGGCCTGCAGGAAGAATTCCATATCCTTGGGGTTGGATCCAGGCCAACCGCCTTCAATATATTCGACCCCAAACGCATCCAGCTTCTCGGCGATCCGCAGTTTATCGGCGACCGAGAAATTCACACCTTCACCCTGGCTGCCGTCCCGCAGGGTGGTATCATAGATTTCTATAAATCCAGGTTTTTCTGGAGCTGCGCTAGAACTCATATTTCTTTTGGTATACAATGGATTCCACGGAAAACAGGACGATTTGGAAACAAAAAGCCGAATTCTCCGTAAATCAGAGAACCCATATTCCTAAGTGAAGCTGTCAAAATTGCAAGGCACAATGATTTGGGGGCTGGGGTCACGGGAAAATTTCTGAACCACGGAATACACTGAGTACACGGAAGATATTTGTTCGACCACGAAAGACACTAATGGCACGAAAATTGAACAGGGAGTTTTTTTTCGTGCGATTCGTGTATTTCGTGGTGGAAAATTTCTGAACTACGGAAGGTACAGAATACACGGAAGATATTTATTCGACCACGAAAGACACTAAAGGCACGAAAATTGAACAGAGAGTTTTTTTTCGTGCGATTCGTGTATTTCGTGGTGGGAAATTTCTGAACTACGGAAGGTACAGAATGCACGGAAGATATTTTTTTAGACCACGAAATTCACTAAAGGCACGAAAATGAATTCTAATGCTGGTTTTTCTTTGAATCAGGTGACTTACCGGGCTGGATCCAGGATGATTCTGCAGGAAACATCTTTGCGTTTGAATCCGGGGGAGATTACGGCGGTGATTGGTCCCTCGGGATCCGGGAAGAGTACGCTGCTGAAGTTGCTGGCGACGGTGTGGAATCCGAGTTCCGGGACGGTTTACTTTCAAGGTCAGGATTTGAAGGATTCGCGCGCTGATTATCGTATGAAGTTGGGTTATGCGCCGCAGGATGATGTGATTCATCGGGATTTGACAGTGGAGGATTCGTTTCGGTTTGCGGCAGAACTGAGGTTGCCGGAATGGGTGACTCCAGAGGTGGCGCAACAGCGGATGGATGCGGTGATTGAAGGGTTGGGGTTGGGCGAGCGGAGGCGGCATCGGATTTCCAAATTGTCTGGCGGACAACGCAAGCGGGTGAATGTGGGTGTCGAATTGTTGGCGGATCCGGAAGCTTTGTTGATGGATGAGGCTGCCAGTGGGTTGGATCCGGCGACTGAAGGGGATTTAATGAAGATTTTGGCGGAGATTGCCGAGCAGGGAAAAACCGTTGTGCTGACGACGCATTCCATGGAGTATCTCGATCAGGTCCAAAAAATTGTGTTGCTGGCACAAGGCTTGTTGATTTTTGCCGGATCATTAGCTGAATTATTGGTTCATTTTAACATTCCTCATATTGCTGAAGTGTTTAAAAAGATCCGGGAACGTGAGGTCGGTTATTGGCACACGCGGTATATTAGTTCTGCTTTAGCGACTCGGCAAAGTCCCTATTCCAGCTGAAATGCAGGCGAATACAACACCTGATGATATAAATTGATCAATGACCTCAGATGCGTCCCATCAGAATCAACGAACTGCCAAACCGTTTCGTCGACAGTTGGATACATTGATCCACCGTGAGCTGGCGTTGATGTGGGGGCGGTTTTCGACATTAGTTTTGCTGATTGCTCAGGCTCCTTTGATCGCTTACTTCATCGGGGTGGCCTGGAGGAATGAAGAACCGAAACGCATGACTTTCTTTGTGATGGTCCTGGCGGCGGTCTGGATGGGTTGCATGAATGCCTGCACTGCTATTGTCAGGGAGCGGGCTATTTTTGAGCGGGAACGTATGTTTCAGTTGAATCTGAATGCCTACCTCGGGTCCAAGTTCCTGATCCTGGTGGTCATGATAGCGATCCAGTCTGTTCTACTGCTTATTGTTCAGGCCAAGCTGATGAGGCTTACTGGGGGAGTGACGGCTCATGTTGGGTATTTTCTGACATTGACTCTGGCGGGTAGCGCGAGCGCAGCCCTGGGTTTGTTGATATCCGCCTGTTCGAAGACGAATTACGGAGCCGTTTTAGCGGTGCCGATTTTACTGATGCCGCAGATTATTTTTTCCGAGCCCACATTGGGAGCTAATATTGATAAGAAAATACCCGGGCTGATTGCGGATTTTACAATCACCCGATGGGCTTTTCCGGTGATGGAAACTTTTATTCAGCGAGAATGGGAATGGAGTCTGATTTTTGAGGCGTTGTTCTTTTTGGGAGTTGGCGGGGCTGGTTTGCTGTTCCTGTCCGGTCTGAAGTTGAAGCTGGATGAATGGGATTGATTTACAAATTTATATTAATTAATGAAAAAATTAGCGTTATTGGCATTCATCGTGGCTGCTGCTGTAGGTCTTTTTTACGCTTCTTCTGAAGGTTATTTGGGTGGCCTGTCAGGTTCTGGTGAAGACAAAAGGGAGATCCGGGAGAAAACGATTCGGTTTTTTGAGTGCCTGAAATTCAAGGAGTTCGAGGAAGCGGCTGCCTTCCACAATGAGGAAGATCAAAAGGACGCCAATATTTCATCAATGATCGAGGACCTGTTCCACATCCCGCCTGAGTACCTGGACATTCAGGATATTGCATTGATGTATGTGGAGATTGATTCCTCAGGTATTTTGGCGAAAAGCAAAACCCGGTGTCATGCGAAAGAGTTGAATACCGGGCAGGAAAAAGACCACGAAGTGATTCTGTATTGGAAGAAGGAGTCTGATCATTGGTACCTCAAACTCCGTTCTTCGCTGGAGAGGTATTGAATGGCCAAAGCATAGACTTCATGATCCATCTGATGTAATTTGAATCAACTGAAATTTGTGAATTTAAATTAACAATTTTCCCATGCAGCTGACTATTAATGATGACCTTGTCCTCGCAGCCAACCTGTCTGATGAGGATATTCTTTTGACTCTCGCCATATCACTCTTCAGAGAAGAAAGAATCACATTAGCCCAAGCAACAAGGTTGAGTGGACTGGATCGACTTGAATTTCAACATCATCTCTCTGCAAGAAAAATTCCGATTCACTATGGAATTCAGGAATGGAACGAAGACCTTAAAACAATTGAAAGCCTCTAATAGGTGAAAGTTGTTACCAATACTTCGCCTTTATTGAACCTTGCAGTTGTCAAAGAGGCTCGATTACTCCCGGAACTCTTTGAGCAAATCATAGCTCCAGAAAAGGTTAGAGAAGAAATTGAAATCCTGTGTTCTGGAGATTCTCGATTTCAATCAGCAGATACTTCCAGCGTCGTGGACTATGTGTCTGTCAGTGATCAGTCCCATGTGCGGTTACTCTCATTGCAACTGGATCCAGGCGAATCAGAAGCCATTGCGCTGGCTTTGGAAGTAAAGGCTGATTTAATCTTGCTGGATGAAAGACGAGCAACTCGTATCGCTCGACAACTTGGACTTCGTACGCTGGGTCTGCTGGGAGTATTAATGTTAGCCAAAAATAGAGGGCTCATTGCTCATGTGAGGCCACTGATTGATCGGCTTACGAATGAAGCTGGATTCTGGATCGCTCCAGAACTTTATCGCCAGATTTGCGAAGCTGTGAATGAATAGTTATTAAAAAACGGAGTTTGAGAAATCGCTCCTCAAACTCCGTTCTTCGCTCGAGAGGTATTAATTGATCAATTGCTTACCCTTTCAAAACTGAAAAGTCTGCGAAGGAGATGTAGAGAATCAGCACAACTGCGGCCAACCCAAGGCCCAAAGGCTTTGCGAATTTCCAGGGTGTGAGATCCACATCGCCGGAGTGCTTGTGCTCCCAGGGTTTGTCCATCGGCTTGACTTGTCCAATGATCAGCATCAGAGCGATTAGCGAAATGAAAACAATTCCCAGGAAGTGGAATTCATGAACTTTGGACGCCCATCCGGAAAATGGGGGAACGAAGTAGCCGAGGATGATGGCGACGAAGCCGATGATCAAAGCCAGGTTGGCTGCCATGCCCGGGACACGTTTGGTGAACATCCCGATTAGCATCACCGCAAAGATTGGAATGAAGTAGAGTCCGTTCATTTTCTGAAGGTATCCAAAGATACTATCCTGACCAGCAAGCAAAGGAGCTGTGCACATCGCCAGTAAAGCGACAAAAGCTCCAGCATATTTTCCTACTGCAATCACTCGTTTTTCATCAACGGAATCGTGACGGATCCAGTGCTTGTATACTCCCAGACTGAATAGAGTGGCGGTGCTGTTCAGAGCGGAGTTAAAGGAACTCAGGATCGCTCCTACCATCACCGCTGCAAAAAATCCGGACAACCAGGATGGGAGAACATTGCGGACAAGTGTGCCGTATGCGTGATCGCCTTTGAAACCTTCTTCCTGACCATAAAGGTGAAAAGCAATAATTCCCGGCAGCACTAGAATGATTGGCGCCAGCACTTTGAACACTCCGGCAATCAGTACCCCTTTTTGACCTTCTTTCAGGGAGCTGGCTCCGAAAGTTCGCTGAATGATTTGCTGGTTAGTGGTCCAGTAAAACAGGTTCAGCAGCAGAACCCCGGTGAATAATGTCGAGAATGGCACCGATTGTTCAGGTCCACCCAGAGAGTTGAATTTTTCCGGATGCGCTGATTTCAGTTCTCCAAGAGCCTGAAAGACTCCGCCATCGCTAACCGCCTGCAATCCGAAGTAGGCGATCAACACTCCACCCACCAGCAATCCAAATCCGTTGATGGTGTCCGATACCGCAACGGTACGGAGCCCACCAAAAATGGCGTAGATTGAACCGACGATTCCAATGAACCAAACCGTGATCCATAGCGTCGCGCTTTCACTTTCGATCCCCATCAGGTCCTGTAGGTCCAGGATCCCTGCCAGCCCGGTCGCTCCGGTGTAGAGGATGATTGGAAGCAAAATGCCGGCATAAGCCACGATGAAAATCAAACTGGTGATCGAGCGAGTCAGCCCATCGAAGCGTTCTTCCAGAAACTGAGGCACGGTGGCGATTCCACTGCGTAGGTATTTCGGGAGAAACATTAACGCCATGAACACCAGGGATAAACCGGCAACAACCTCCCATGCCATCACGCAGATCCCGTCATTAAATGCCGCGCCGTTCAAGCCAACCAACTGCTCTGTGGAGAGGTTGGTGAGCAGGAGCGACCCGGCTATGAAGCCACCGGTTAGAGTTCGCCCGGCCAGAAAGTAGCCGGTGGAGGAACCGTGATCATCCTTGCGTGTTAGCATCCAGGTCAGGAATCCGACCAGCGCCGTAAAAAACAAAAAAGTGATAGGTGTCAGCATGGGACCGAGTCAATCGTCATTCGTTTGATTTGAGTTCTTATCCATTCTTTCAGGCAATAGAACCATATCAATCCTGCGGGAACTTTTATTCCAGCGGATTATCTGACATTCGTTGAATCAAGAATGAATGCCGGAGACTAT